>JBDGSH010000099.1:0-9803 GCA_042217665.1 Candidatus Nanohaloarchaea archaeon | reverse complement strand
GGATATTGATGCTTTGAAGACGGTTGCTGACGGTATTGAAAGTCTGCGTGGTGAGGACCGCGGTTTTTTGATGATTACGCATTATCAGCGGATTCTGGATTATGTTGAGCCGGACCGGGTTCATGTGATGGTTGACGGCGAGATCAAGAAGTCTGGAGGCCCTGAGCTTGCTGAGAAGGTTGAGGATCAGGGTTATGACTGGTTGAAGCAGTAGTTTTGGTTACTCCGGGCTTAGTTTGGTCGTTACTTTTCTGTAGGCTTGTCTAAAAGTAGTTGCGGCGGTAATAGCTTGGTGAGGGGGTTGAGAATGGAGTTTGTAAAGTTTGAGTGCCGGAGCTGTGGGGCTGTGGAGTACAGGAGTGTGAGGCCTGATCGACCGTCCGTAGTTGGTATGATCCAGAAGTTGGAGAATCAGGCTGACTGCTGTAGTGAACCTGACTATAGCGATGATTTAGGGTTTTTGAAGAGGATCCGTCAGTCTTCCGTGGCTCAAATGTATTAAACTGTCTTTTTTCTTTTTTATTCAGCTTTTGCCTTGGTTGTCGTCTTCTATGAAGTCGTTCATCATCTGTTCGAGGAGGCTTAGCTGTTCTTTGGCTTCTATGTTTTCTGAGCCGCATGCGCAGCTTTCTGGTTCTATGTTGGATTCGAGCTGGCGGCCGCAGTCCTGGCATTTCCAGAGTTTTTCGTCCATAACGTGTTTTTGGCTTTGCTGGTTGATAAAGTTCTACCGGAACTGCCGGAAACGTCTTCGCTTTTTTATAAAGGGAGTTTGAGGAATTAGTGGTTGCGAGGAGGATTGAGAAAATGGTTGAGTTTGAATGTGCGAACTGCGGCGAGGTCAAAAACGTAAACGTGTTACCTGGTAAGCATGCTGTGCTGGGGGTTGCGAGAAAGTTGAGTCGGGCGGAGACTTGCTGTGAGGATCCTTACTACATGGATTCGGCCGGTTTCAGAGAGCTCGGCGGCAAGGGCTTGAGAGAGCTTGTCTCGATGAAGGCCTGACTTTTTTACTTTTTCTCAGCTTTGATCATCAAGTGTTCTTTTTCGTAGGGTGCTAGCTCGGTCTCGTTCACGATCTCCATCTTTTCTTCTATTTTCTGTCTGACTTCTTCGAATATCTGTTGTTTTGAGTCTGCTGTGGAGATTGAGCGTGCTTTGACGGAGAGGAGGCCGACGCCGTCTTCCGCCAGGTATTTTTCAACGTTTTTGAGGAAGATTTCGGCCTGGTCCTGCTGTGAGATGTCCTGAAAGACTACTTTTGCTTTGTCTATGTATTTTTCGTATTCTTCGGGTTTTCTGGCGTCCGCTAGCTGTGGTGCGATGTTGCTGCGTCTCTCAGCCAGTTTTACAAGGTCTCTGATAACTGTTTCGGAGTATTCGACTGCCAGGATCAGTCCGTTTTCGAGTATGTCTGAGAAGTGTGAGACCGTGGTCCCTGATGCTGCGCCGAGGTAGAGCACCGTGTCGTCCTTGTTTATTCCTAGTTTGAGGTTGTTTAGTACTGCGGCGGCTGCTTTGGACCGGTTCGGGTTCCAGGCGCGGTAGGCTGTGTCTTCTTCTTTGATTATGTTTTCTCCGTATACTTTTTCTGTGTCTCTTGTCTCTGTGTAGAGCTTGTTGTTTTTCTTGTAGATTCCTGGCTGTATTTGTTTCATTGTTTAGTCCTCGTTGAGTTCTTCGAATTTTTGGCGGCATTCTTCTCTGAGTTCTTCGCCTTTGTGTTTGTCGCCGTATTGGTCGAGTTTGGCGGCTATTGTGGCTTTGTTGGCGAGGAAACGCGCCATTTTGCCTCTTTTGTCTTCCGGCAGCTTGTTTACGTAGCTGTGTTCGAATATTATGCCGTGTTTGGGGGGTGTGCCGTTTCCTCGGAGGAATCTGAATAACGCTTTTTCTGCTCCGTACATCTGTACTGTTGAGGATGGCTTTTTGGCGAGTTCTTCTAGGCCTCCCGCAAGCGACACCAGTCTGGCGGCGAGGAGCGGGCCGAGAAGGGTTTCCAGGTTAGGCATCTCCTGTTCTGCGATGTTCTGGATGTAGCTCTCGAGCTCCTGTCTCAGCTTGTTTTTTTGCTGGATGTGGTCGAAGACTTGTTTCATCATTTTCCTGTCTTCTTCCGTCATTGCTGCTCCGGTGGAGTTTTCCGCCATTTCGGAGAATGAGTCGAGCTGGCTGCGTTCTAGCCCGTTTGAAAGTATTTTCATCAGGTGTTCGTCTTCCGCTATCTCTTTCTCCAGTTCCGGGAAGTGCAGAGAGTACCAGTCACGGAAGCGCTCCATTTCTTCGTTTAGGTTGTTGTTTAGTTCGTCTAGCTGGTTTACTGCTTTTACCATGAACTTGTCGCGGGAGAAACTGTCCTTGATTTCCTCTCTGGTCTCTTCTATTGCTTTTTCTGTGAGTTCTTCTTTATCCATTTTTAATTCACTTTTAGAGGTCTGTTATGTTGATTCCAAGCATTCTGAGCTTGAGTTTGACGTGTTCCGGCTCACGGTTGAGCTGTTCCGCTAGTTCGTTTGTTTCCTGGTTGTTGAAGTTCTGTATCAGGAACCGTTCCTCCCATCGAGAGAAGCTTTCCCAGTCATCCGTTTCTCTAAGTTTTTTGCTGACTTCAGAATCCTGTTCCATGAACTGTTTCAGTTCCTTATTACTCATTTTTTTCCTGTTCTCGGCCAGGTACTTGATTTCCTGAGGGTCGAACGTGAACGGCACCTTGGAAGTGCTGCGTTTCTCCGCTTTCTCATCCATGTTGTCCAGCTTCTTCCTCATCTCAGGCTTTTTGGCTTCGATCTCCTCCTGATCCGTCTCTACCTGGTGGTTTAGAAGCTCTCTGGTTCTCTCCGTCAGGTTCTCCTCAAAGTTTTCCACGCCGTCATCTTCCATAACTACAGGTTATCGGTAAAGCTTCAAAATGGTTTGCTGGAATCTTTGGCTTATCTGAATCCTGAGAAAACTCGGGAAGCAAACTAGCCGTCAAATCCCGAAATCCTTCAAAGCCCCGGGAGGGATTTGAACCCTCGACCTGCCCCTAACCTAAGCTAAGGCGGTCCGACTTATGGTTCAACTGCGCTCCACTCTCGCTTCGCTTGAGTCCATGAATTATTTCCGGACTCGAAGTCACAGGCTTCTGAAAGAAGCCTGTTCGAGCAGGTCATCTCCCGGAAGGGAGAAGACTGCGACAACGAAGTGACTGAGGGTGGAACCTTGTTGAACGATAAGTGGAAGGGACTCCTCTTACGGTACAAGGGGGCCGCTCTAGCCAAGCTGAGCCACCGAGGCGCCTTGTGGTTAAACGGTTTCAGGTAACAGTTAAATAAGTGGAGCGGTCTCGGTTTTTTTTGGGAAGGTTTTGAGGTACTGGTTTTGTTAAGTGGGAAATGTATTTTTTGTGT
This sequence comes from Candidatus Nanohaloarchaea archaeon, assembly GCA_042217665.1. Classification (GTDB taxonomy): domain Archaea; phylum Nanohalarchaeota; class Nanosalinia; order Nanosalinales; family Nanosalinaceae; genus JBDGSH01. The sequence goes on along the minus strand of JBDGSH010000099.1, from coordinate 6,414 downwards.
ATGGAGCTGTTTGAGGTTGACTGTGGGGAGCTTGATAGTTTTTTGGATAAGCGGAGGATTGTGTTTTGGAACTTGTTGGTGACTGAGGGACGGAAAGCTTCTGAAAAAGTTGATGAGGGTTTGGAGGAAGAGTTTAAGCAGGATATTGAGGTAGTTATGGATGCTCATGAGTCAGGTAGCCCTGAGCTGGAGTTTTCGGAGGAGCATGATTGGCATTTTGTGAGGAATGAAGGTACTCTGGATACTTTGCTGGAGATTGTTTTACCGAGGGAGTGCGAGAGGGACAGCGACATGTTATTTCTTACCTCTGTTATTATGTCGACTCTTGCTGAGTCCCAGATATTTGCTGATGGGAACAAGAGAACTGCTTATCTCGCGGGCGTGGATTTTCTTTCCAGTGTTCAGGAGGATAGAGGGATGACTCATCTCGTGATTCCTGCATTAGATGAGGAACTTGTTAGGCTGCTTCAGGAGGTGGCTGAGGGCAGATCTTCGCAGGAATCGCTGTACGGTTTCTTGAACGGTTTAAGAGAAGATATCAGAGAGTATGCGGATAATTAGATGACCAGCGGCTTTGCCTTAGGCTTTTTAACGTACTTTCTGTAGATTCTTTTAAGCTTCATTTTTACAGAGTGCTCTCTATCCTCTTTAGCTGGTTCTTCACGGGCCAGGCTCTTTAAACCTTCCTGGTTCTCTGTTATAATCTTTCTCACCTTCTCTTCAGGCAGTTTTACCTCAGCTCCCATGCTTACCACTAGACAATTATTGGGTGGCTGAACTAATAAAAACAGGTTAATTTTGAAGGGAGTTCGTTGAAATAAGTGAAGACCTAACGGTTTTTTCATGCGAAATCTGTCGGCAGCATCGAAGTTTTCAGAGCTAGAACCTGACGGCGAGAGGGTTGCGGTTGGGTTTCGGCCGAGCGGAGAGCTTCACGTCGGTAACTTGTTGAGTATTGTTTACGCGGCTGTGATCGCTGAAAAGCTGGAGTTGGAGCTGGATTTAATGTGCTGTGATACGGACTGGAGCGCGCATATCCATGAGAACCATAAACCGGAGAACTCTGATGTGATGAAACTGTTCTTCCAGCGTGATTGTGGTTGTGATGAGCGAAAATCGGAGATTTTCTCGGAGGAGAAAACTTCAAGGAAAGTTTTCGACCGACACGAGAATGTTGCGGAGCATCGTGTCGCTGAAATAATGCCGTTTCTGGAAGGATTGGAGGAAACGCTTGAAGTCGAGGTTGATGTCAACTATCTCTCTGATCTGGAAGGCGATGAGGAGTATGTTGATGCGTTGAGAACGGTTTTGAAGAATATGGATGAGTTTGACGAGGTTTTTGGCGGCGGTTTCCGTAGACGTTACCGTTCTCCTGTTGTGAATGTCTGTGGCTGCGGGTTCTCTCATTCGAAAGGCGCAGCGTTTTCTGAGAGAACTGATGAGCTGGTTTTTGCGTGTAGGAATGAGGAGTGTCCGGAAGGTTTTGCGTCGGGAAAGCTGTCGGGAAGGATAGGTGTTTACTACCTGGTTGACCCTGTCAGGGATCCTTCTAGGAACGTTGCGGTACATGTTTTCGGCGGTGATTACAGGGATGCGGAGAAGGAGCAGAAGACGCCTAAGGTTGAGAAAGTGGCGAAGATTACTGAACTCGCTACAGGGGAGACGCCGGAGTACTTCCTGGCGCCGATGATCGTTGATGAGGACGGCAAGCCGCTGTCGAAGTCGAAGGGAACCGGTAAAACTGTTTCAGAGATTGATGACCTGGAAGGCTTTGGCAGAAAACTGGTTAGGAAAGTTGAGGAATGGATTGGTGAGGAGAAAAGGTTTGTGGCTCAGGAAGAGGTTTTCTAGTTTTTTTATGTTACGTCGACGTCCGCGTCGTCTACGCCGTCTGGGCCGCGGTCTTTGATGTCTCGTTTTTTCTTGTCTTTGATGCGGTAGACGTTGGTTGAGCGTCCGCATTCTGGGCATTCGATCCACCATGGGCGTTTTCCTAGTTTTTGGCTGTCTTCCCAGGTGTGTTGGCAGTATGGGCAGGTGATTTCGTAGTGGAATTTTTCGTAGTCGTAGCTGAACATTTTTAGGCGTCCTGTTTCTTCTCCTTCGTCGTTTTCTAGTTTTCTGTTGGTGACGTATTCTGTTTTATCGAAGTCGATGTCTTTCATTGTCTACAGGGTTGTTTCTCTGTTTAAGGTTTAAATGTTTGCTTAGGTGAGGTATTCGCGGTAGATTTTCCGGATCTGTTCCTGGTCTTCAGGTGTGTCTACTTCTACCTGTTTGACGAAGTCGGCTTTTGTTTTGCCGATGAAGTTGTTGATGCCGAGGTATTCTCTGGGTTCTCCGGTTTTGAGGTGTTTTATGTCCGGGTTGTATTTTTTGAGTTGGCGTAGATCCCATTCTCTGCCTGTGTCCAGTACTCTGAGGTCGTAGCCTTGTCTTGTTGCCAGGAATGCTTTTACTGCGTCTTTCCGGTTTTCTATTTTGATGTATGCCTGTTTGTCTATCGGTGAGCCTTTTAAACCGGTTTTTTCGTTTTCTTCTGTCGTGTATTTTTTGATTCCCGGTGTTCTATCGAGTTTTTCCGGGTTTTCTGTTTCTACGATTAGTTCTCCGTTTTTTGCTTCTATCTGTTCTACGTGTTTTTCCAGGTTCTGTTTGAGTGTCTGGATTTTTTCTGTGGGAGTGATTTTTGCTTTCATGGTTGGGTTGGTGCTGCGAAAGCTTTTATTTTAACTCGGGTAAAGTATTTTCTATGGGTTTATTTGATGCTGATCAGGACGTTGAAAACGAAGAGGTTAGAATCCATGTCCCGGAGGAGAGCTCCGGTAAAACCGGTTCAAGGCTTGAGGACGAGGCTAAAGATAAGTTGACGGATGATTCCTCTGATGTTACGTTGGAGGATGTTCACAGGCAGAATAAAGAGATTCTACAGCTTTTGAGAGACAAGTTCGGTGAGGAAGAGTCCGGTTCTTCTGGAACCGATCAGGACCGGGATTTGAATGGAGGCGGTATGGATGGCATACTTTGAAAACGTTAAGGACAAGGTTCAGGACAAGAATGGTTCTGAAGATGATGGAGCTTCTTTTGATACTTTGAAGCAGGAAGCTGAGGAGAATGAGGTCTCTGAGGACGGTGAGGACAGCGATGATACTCCTATCGAGGTTTTGGAGGAGGACGGTATCAGCGCTAATCCTCAAAAGAATAGTGGCTCGGGCAGCAGCTCTGAAAACAGCTCCAGCGGTTCTGAGTCTTCCGGTTCTAATCCGTTCAGCTCTGATTCAGGTTCAGGAGCGGAAGTAGAGCTGGATGGGGTTGAGGAAAAGTTGGATAGGATTATTGAACAGAATGAAAGAATGATTGAGGTTTTGGAGAGTTTCAGGGGTTAGACGACTTTGACGTCGATTTTTTGGCGTCCCTGCTGTGTTTCTTCTATTTCCTCGTAGAGTTCTACTTCGATCTCCAGTTTTTTGTGTTTTTCTCCTTCTTCGAATTCCAGGTCGAGCTGGTTGGAGCGGTTGGGCTCTATTTCGACTTCTTCTCTTCCTTTGAAGCTTAGGCCGACGTCTCCTTGTCTTAGTTTGTCTGCGAAGCTTTCTAGGAAGTTGGCTAGTTCGTCGTTGTTGAATTCGAAGTCGAGGTCTATTTCTTCTTGTGTCATGTGTTATCTGTCTCTGTAAAATGTTTTAATTGTTTAGTCGTCCTCCATCAGGACTTTTGCGAGGAAGTGGTCTTTCTCTTCCAGCTCTCGGATTGACTCTACCGCGAACAGATAGCCTGTGGTCAGCATTATCAGGCCTAGGAACGCCGGAGTGAGATCTGCTATCTGGGATAGCGGTACTAGTGCGGAGAGAACCAGCAGGGTTCCCAGCACGAAGAGCGTGAATGAGATTGCGACTTCTTGGTTTGTAGTAAGCTTTGGAAGTCCGAAAATGTCTTTTTGTTCTGTCATTATTCTAGGTCCTCTGGGCTGAAGTCTCGGTTTTCAGGTTCGAACGCGGAAGGCAGGTGGATGTGGTATCCTTCGTCCTCCTTCTTGATTACGAGAGGAACTTCCTCCAATAGCTTGGAGACGTTGATCGTGTAAACGCCTTCCTCCTCGACTATAATAGAATCTAGGTCAAACTCGAACTTAATGTTTTCCTTATCCTTCATTCCTTCCTCAACCATTTCCTCAACATCCGACTTCAGACGGGCTTTTTCATCCTCCGGAACGGTTTCATCGTCTTCCTCGTAGATAAACAGAGAGGAACCGCATTCACAGCCGTCTATAAGCTCTTTGGAGTCGTCTTCGTAGGTTCTGCCGCAGTTCATGCATCTGTGAGGCATCTAGGATTCACCTGTCTCCAGTTTGGCGAGGAAAGACACAGTGTCACGTTCTTCCTTGATTTTCTCCATTACACGAGCGTTTCCGACGATTGTAAGACCGGAGCGTCTTTCTTCGTTCAGTATTTTCTGGTAGACTAAATCTTTTGCTTTGTCTAGCCGGGAGTTCTCTGAGTTAAGCCCCATGAACTCTACGCCGGGGAAGTCTTCGTCCGCTTCCTCTACCGCGGTCTGTATCAGCTGGCGTTTTTCCTCAGGTTTCCAGCCTTCTTCCAGAACCAGTACGGAGTCGTCTCTGACCTTTTCAAGCACTAAGTCTAGCTTTGAGTCGAAGCTGTGGTCGGTCAGTTTGCCTTGAGACATGAACTCTATAGTAACTCCGTCTTCAGTCATTATGTTAACCTTTCGACTATTTCCTCATAAAGTTTGTCGATGTTTTCACCCTCCTTGGCGGATATCTCCAGAACCGGGTGCTGAGGGAAAGCGTCTCTAACCTTCTCAGGCTCCGAGTCCTCTAGATCCACTTTGTTAGCCAGGATCAGGATCGGAATATCCTTTGCTTCAAGGTTGCCGATTATAGTAACGTTTACCTGGGTGTAGGGATCCTTTGTGGAGTCGAAGATCACCAGGCAGGCGTCAACGTCGTCCAGGTACTTTATTGCTTCCACAATTCCTTTTGTAGCTTCCTTGGCGCGCCCCTTGGCTTCGTCTTCCTCTATGCCGTGTTCTGTGAAGTCCTTGAAGTCTACGTTTGTGGAGATTCCCGGCATGTCAAGCAGGTTCATCTCCACTGACTGTTCGTCTGATTCGATCGTAACCCTTTCCTTCTTTTCAACCGCTCTTGTCTCGTGAGGAACCTCTGAGATATTGCTCATCTCTTCTCCTGTTAAATCCTTTGATATCTGGTTGGCTAAAGTTGATTTACCTGCGTTCGGCGGTCCGTAGATCCCTAGACTGACGTCGTCTTTTTCTGCACCGCTGAAAAGGTTGCTGAACAGCTGCTTCAAGCGCTTTATCATGTTGACACCTTATAATACTAAAACCGGCACGAGCTATAAAAAATGTTTCGATCCAGGATCGCCAGATTAATTAAAGCAGGCGGAGAAATCAGAGAACATGGAAGTTCAAAAAGGCGTAATCCTCGCGGTCTACAAAAAGACTTCTAGAGCCGCCAGATTCCTGGTTTTGAAGCGGAAGAAGAACTGGGAGGGCTGGGAGCTGCCTAAAGGCCATCTGGAAGACGATCACGAGTCCACGGTTTTCCAGGAGCTTAGAGAGGAAGCCGGGATCAAGGAAGAAAACGTTGAGAGCGTTGAAAGCCTTGAAACCACTGTGGAATGGACTGTGGACGGCGAGGAAAAACGAGAGTACAAAGCGTTCCTGGTGGAGGTGGAGAAAGACGCTTACGTTGACACCTCCGGAAACCCTCATGAGGAGCATGAAAAAGGCTTTTTCTTACGGTTCACCGACGCCAAGGACCTTCTTGAGTACGACCAGCATATCCGGGTTTTGGAGGAAGCGGATCAGAAGGTTGAAGTCTAATAATACTGTCTTCAAAAATAGTTTTCTATGAGTCAGCCTGATGAACTGCTGGAGCTTTACCAGTTTGAATCATGTCCTTACTGTTCAAAAGTCCGGAAAAAGCTGTCAGAACTAGGAATCGATTTTATCGCGAGGCAGGTGGATAAACAGGATCGCTCCCGCGTGGAAAAGGTTTCAGGTCAGACAGGTGTACCTGTTCTCAAGGATCCGAACACCGACACGGTTATGCCGGAGAGCGATGATATCGTGGAGTATCTTGAGGAGCGTTACGGCTGATACTGAAGCAGCAGTTCCTCCGAGTCAATCATTTCCATCACATCGGACCTCAGCTCCTCTGGCAGCCGGTAGTAGTTGTCACATACCGGTTCTAGTTCTCTGGATTTGGGGCGGGACCGTCTAGTACTCTTGTCGTACACTATTTTTTCGGCTTCCTGCAGTTTCATGTATCAAAAGCTTTTGTTGAAGGTTTTTCTGAGGTTGAAGAGGGCGAAATGCTTGTTCAAAACGAGATACAGGATAGGATTGACCGTTACGAAGGTTTAACGCCGG
>JBDGSH010000098.1:0-3497 GCA_042217665.1 Candidatus Nanohaloarchaea archaeon | reverse complement strand
ATCTCTCTACTCTAAATGGGATACAACCCGTAAAGAGCCGCTTAGAGCGTATGACGGCCTGATCTTCGTGGAAGAAACCCGGAGCGCCATTCCTCTTAAATAGAGGAAGAGGAGAAAGAAGGAGGTTATTCCTGGTTCCGCATCATTGGGAACAGCAGGACGTCTCGGATTGATTCTTGGTTTGTGAGGAGCATGATCATTCTGTCGATTCCGATGCCGAGGCCTCCTGTTGGCGGCATTCCGAGTTCCAGCGCCTCCACAAAATCCATGTCGATGGGGTGTGCTTCGTCGTCGCCTTCTCTCTGTCTCCGCTGTTCTTCTTCGAACAGGTTTCTCTGCCGGATCGGGTCGCGTAGCTCGGTGTAGGCGTTGCCCAGCTCCATGCCTGCTGCAAAAGACTCAAACCTCTCAATCAATCCTTCCTCGCTTCTATGCTGCATGCAGAGCGGTGTGGTCTCCTCCGGATAATCGATTATGTGGACAGGCTGAACTAAGAGCCCTTTCCACAGTTCAATCCTTGTATGGAAATATTTATGAAGAAAAAGGGTGGAGAGAAGGTAGTCCGTCTTTATGCAGAGCCAAGTACTTCCTGGTGTGGCGTTCCAAATTCAAGATCTTCACTATCGGCGATTTCTCCAAGATCAACGTGGACTTCAGAATCTTCTCCGAGATAACGCCGATCTTCACCCGTTCCGTTTTGGACTGTCTTCTTAACTTTATCTGCTCCAAACGCAAGTTCCCATGGGTTGAATACTGTTCGACTCTGGTTTTGAGAATGACTAATCTCGTCCTCAGTATCGCCTTCGACTTCTGCGTAAATTTGAGCGCCGGAATGAGGATTGGTGCTTCTGCCTTGAACCTCCTTAGCCACAACTCCCAGCTCGATGTCTTTAGTCTCGTAGTCGGCATCGGGACCTTGACCTTCAAATTTATCTTCACGGAGTAGAGCCTGTCCAATACTTTTCCAATCAATGTTATTTCCGTAGGTATCCTGGTTATTATCAAAGTCTGAATAAGCTGCTCCTAGCTCTTCACGAGTCATTGCTCCCTCAAGTTCACTGTGAACTGTTTGAATAATATCGCTTTTATCGTTGTATTCAACTTTGAGTTCATCAGGTTCGGAGTTAAGTTCAGCGCTCATAAACAAAAAAATCGAACCCTGTATTTATAAATGATGTTATGGATTAGTGAATAAAAATATTCTGTTTATGGTTCTAGACAGTAGTTGAAAATCTAGACAATTTGTAAAAAGGTTTAAACTTCAAGGAAATAAGTTCCAAGAGGAATCGCATTAAACCCGTTATTCCCTAGTTCTGATATGAAATCTCCATCGGTGCTAATTACACTATAATTGTCTGAGTTCACTAATTCTGCTATAGAGCAGTCAGTAATACCAAAATTTAAGCCAAACTGAGTGGATAGAATTGAACCTTTATTCTGATATTCTTCACTTACACTTTTTCTCAAAAACTTATCATTCATCTCAATAAACTCACCTAGCTTAATATTTTTACTCTCGGCAAGATTTGAACATTCTGCCAGTATCCTAGGTGTTATAAACAGGCTTTTCCCTGAAAGGCGTTGTACAAAAATCTCGCTGTTTTTCTCGTTAAACTCCTGTTTTGCTACCTTATCCACTCTATTGTAGACATCAAGATCCGTGAATTTATCGTAGTTATGTAGGAGAAGATACAGAAGCGGACCTGCGTCTAAAATCACTTTCTGGTTATTGGTCAAGTTGCTCGACACTTACAATAACCCCATCCTTGATCACAAAACGTTTCTTAACTTTTTTGTCACGGAAAAGGTAGTTTATCTTCGTATCAACTATCCACTTATCATTTCTCTTTTCATTATCTAATTCATCTAATTCAAAATATTCGTGTCCTAATGCATTCTTTAAGTGATGCTTTACAAGTTCAATTGCTTCTGTAGATGCAATAGATTCTATATCTTTATTCTCTAATTCGACAGTGTCAGCGTCTTTCTTACTGCATTGAAAGTAAGGATCAGTATCTCTACCAAAACTATCCTTGTTCTTACCTAGTATTTCGGGCTTCACAGGTTCTCTTTCAATTTTCTTGTTATCTACAAGAGTCATGGCGTATCAACAAATTGTTCCAAACTTTCGAATAAGTTTTCCTTCACTTGATTCATATTGGTTTCCTCTACTTTCGACTTGCTAAGTGTTATTCTTACCGAATCATTAGTTTCTGTGATACCGTATACTAAGTCATCTTCACTTAGTTCTATGCCATCAACCTCATATTCATCTATTGTTAGATTACCAGGTATTAGAGATTCTATTTCTCTATGATCAAGAATAATTCCAACAGTTAAGTAATGGATTTCAGGGTTAGAGCCTTCTACCTTATTATTTATCTCTTCTAATACATTCTCTGCTGAATCGTAGTTATTTTCATCAGGCCCTGGATGATAGTGTATATGAAGTTTCTCTTCTAATTCTTCACCGTCCTCGTTACTTGGCACGTTTACCGTAATAACACTTCTATCTTCGAATTCTAATTCAGCTGTTTTCTCGTCCTTGTCAATTGTTACTTCGTCTATGTAATCTAAGTCTAGGCGACGAATTTCCTCCAAGAATGCTGTTATATCCTCTGGCTCAAAGTATAAACAGAAACCTACAGCTCTTGATTCGTAGTCCATATTGGTTAAATGTCTTAGTTCACTCTTAAATTTACATTCCCTCATCCATAATCTAGAAATGCTTGGAAGAACTTGGTGACGAACTCCTGTGCGGTAATTTCCTTCTCCTCTCTAATTTCGTCGTGAAGGTGTAGGCTGATTTTGACGTTGGTTAGCGTCCAGGTGTTGTAGAGGAGTTGGCTGAATAGGAAGTAAAATAGCCTGACGTTGTAGTTTTTCGACGTTGTCTTAGGATAGAAGTTGTTTTTCTGGACTCTGTAGCCTGTTTCTATATCCCATCTTCTACCGTATAATTCGAACAGGTTGTTGCCTAGTATTTCTAGCTGGGTACAGTTGGTAGCGAATGGTTTTGGATCGTCTTCATTTTCTGGTTTTTTGATTGCTAGGTTGAAAGTGGAAGTTTCCTTACCTTTCATGGTATATCGGACTATTGCTGGTGCTTCCTCTTCCTCCAGGAACTGTTTGACTTTCTGGTTCCGTACCGCTGGCATTATGAACTTCTGATTTCGTTCCTGAAAGAGATTGATAATCTTTCCTGAGAAGAAACCTCTGTCAGCATATACACGCCTGATTTCTATATGCTTCTCAGCATGATCCAGAAGCTCTTCAACGATGTCTCGCTTATTCGAGAACTTGTTGACAGGCAGGGCTTTCAGTGTGTAATGCTCTCCTCCCGATACAATCTTGATTGTGGCAAACTGGTATGCGTGAGTAGTGCCATTCTTGGGTTGAGTCTCAACAACCATGTTATCGTTCTTGTCGCCGTAGTACTGTATATTGGTGAAGTCAATAGCAACATCAACTGGCTGATCGAGTCGTCCTTCTTCCTT
>JBDGSH010000097.1:7364-11077 GCA_042217665.1 Candidatus Nanohaloarchaea archaeon | reverse complement strand
ATGGAGCTGGAAGCTAAAATCATCGATGTCGACTACCAGGTGGAGGACGGCGAGGTCAAGGTCAGGTGTTTCGCCAGGACAGAGGAAGGTGAAAACGTGTTGGCGGAGGATGGAGGCTTTCTTCCCTACCTCTACGCTGTGCCGGAACAAGGAGTAGACATAGAGGAGCTGAGAGACTGTTTCGAAGACGTTTCTTACGATGTTGAGGGCGATGAAGTCGAGGTCAGAGCGGTTGAAACCGTTGAGAGAGTGGACGGAAACCAGGAGAAACAGGTCCTGAAGCTGTACACGAATATCCCGGCGAACGTTCCCAAGCTGAAAAACCAGGTCTGGGACCAGGAAGGGGTTAAAGAATGCAGAGAGTTCGATATACCGTTCTACCGCCGCTACCTTATCGATAAAAACATAAGGCCGACCGAAACAGTCAGGCTGAAGGGAGAAACGTTGGAAAACGGCAGCTTCGACCATGCATTGGATCTGGAGAGTGTTAAGCCGCTGGAAGACGAGAAAAACGTTGATAAAGACTCAAGCTGGAGGGATCTGGCGTTCGACCTGGAGGTCTACAACGATAAAATCATCATGGCGTCGCTCTGGTCTGAAAACTTTGAAAAGCTGTTGACAACCGAGGAGATCGACCGAGAGTTTGTTGAAACCGTTGAATCCGAGGAAGAACTGATTCAAAGGTTTGTGGAAATTGTCAGGCAGCGGGACGTAGATGTTTTAACCGGGTACAATACGGACGAGTACGATTTCAATGTTTTAAGGCAGCGCGCCGAAAATTACGGTTTAACGCTTTCTCTGGGTCGTGACGGCGAGAGAATGAAGTTTAACAGACGTGGTCGTTTCAAAGGCGCCCGCTTAAAGGGCAGGATGCATCTAGACCTCTACGCGTTCGTCGAACACGTTGTTTCGACCGGCCTAGACTCGGAGACGCTGGATCTTGACTCCGTAGCTGAGGAAGTTCTCGGCGAGAACAAGGATGAGATGAGCTGGGAGGAGATGAAGCAGTCTTGGGAGGAGAAAGAAGAGCTGGAACGGTTCGCTGACTACGCGTTGAAGGATTCAAAGCTGGCGTACCGGCTGGGGAAAGAGTTCGTTCCTCAGATAATGGAGCTTTCACGTATCGTCGGCCTGATACCGTTTGACGCCTGTAGACTGACTTTTGGACAGTTGACGGAGAACTTTCTGCTCCGAGAAGCATTTAAACGCGATAAACTGGCGCCTAACCGTCCTTCAAACGATGAGAGACGGAAGAGGCAGAGGAAGGGAGGTTATGAAGGCGGTTTCGTCTACACACCGGAGCCAGGGCTTTACGAGGATATAGCGTTGCTGGACTTTGCCTCGCTGTACCCAACCGTTATGGTTTCTCACAATATTTCGCCTGACACCTTGAACCTGGAAAGCTGTGAGGAGCGTTTCGAGCTGGAGGAGCTGGGATACGACTTCTGCCAGGATTCTCAGGGCTTCTTCCCAGAGCTGGTAGAGCGTCTGGTCAGAGACAGGACAGAGATCAAGCAGCAGATGGAAGATGTTTCAGGACAGCGTTTGAAGTCGCTGGAAAGCCGTTCCGCTGCTTTAAAAGTTTTGGCGAACAGTTTCTACGGTTACTTGGGTTACAGCGGTGCCAGGTGGTACTCTAGAGAGGCTGCGGAGGCTACAACTTTTCTCGGCCGCCAGTACATTGAGAATACTATCGAGGAGGCTGAAGAACAGGGCTTTGAAGTTGTTTATGGCGACAGTTTGGATTATTCTAGGCAGATCATTGTGAGAGGTCCCGATGGTTCAGTCGAGTTCATGGAGATCGGTGATTTTGTAGAGAATGTTGAAAATCCAGAAAGTTACGAGACTTTGGCCTGGGATGAAGAGGAAGGTAAGCCTGTTTTTAGAGCCGTCAAGAGAGCGATCGCTCATGATTACGAAGGAGAACTCCTACAGTTCGATACAAATAGAGGTAGGACTAAGGTTACGCCTCAGCACTCCGTGTACACTTTTGAGGAGGACATCAAGCTTGCGGATGCGTCAGAGCTTGAGGAAGGAGACTATCTTGTTTCAATATCTGAAGTTCCTGAAACCCGGGTAAAGTATTCTCCCGGCGATACTTTAGATTTGACAGACCTGAGTTACGACAATTCTGATCTCAGAGCATATAAAGACGATAGAGAGTTTCCAGCAGAAATAGGTGAATGTCCTTACTGTCAGGAGGAGTATTATCTGTCATCTCACGTTCACGCCAAGCATAAAGATAGAAAAGTGCCTTTAGACGAAGCTACATCAGAGTACTCCTATATAGGTTGCTCAAACGCAAAAGCAGGTAAAATACCGCGATTCTGGGATCTAACTTCAGAGTTCGCATGGGTATTAGGATTTTACTGTGGGGATGGGTCTGCTTCCACAGGTGATAAACAGATGATCTCGTTCGGAGGTCAAGACAAGGAGAATATAAAACGAGTAAAAAGGTTCTTTGACGACAAACTGGAGGAGGAATTAGCTCTTATAGAGGATGTTGACTCCAGAACAGGAAACAAGATGTACTACTACAGAGTTCAGCGAAAACCTCTGGTAAGCCTATTTGTGAACGGTCTAGATGCAGGCAGAGGGTCCTCTGGCAAAAAGGTGCCAGAAATAATATTGAATGGGAGTCAGGAGCTCAAAGAAAGCTTCATACAAGGTTATCTCGAAGCTGATGGCTCAAGGGAAAAAGAATACGACTCCAGATACAACTCAGACAGCCTCAGGTTCTCCACTAAAAGCTCCTATCTCGCAAATCAAGCCTCTTATCTATTGAAACAACTTGATCTAGGAGAAAACAGATATGGTAGAGAGATAAATGACGTCTCATACAAGTACAGAGAGGATAAGCCAGAAATTAAATCCATAAGAAACACTGCACCCAGAAAACCTGAATTTGCAGAGAAAGAATTTACTCCGGCACGAATAAACAATATAGAGACAGTTGAGCCAACCAAAGAAAAGGTTTACGATCTTGAGGTAGAAGGAGAACACAACTTCATGGATGCAGAAGGCATGATCCTGGTCCATAACACCGACAGCGTATTCTTGCGAAAGAACGATCTGGAGCAGTCGTTGGATGGTTTTCTTGAAAGTGTTAACAGCGATCTTCCTGAGTTTATGGAGCTGGAGCTTGAAGGCCTCTTCGAGCGAGGCTTTTTCACTTCGACGGATTCGGGTGAGGGCGCGAAGAAAAAGTATGCTTTGAGGAAAGAAGATGGTGAGATGAAGATCACGGGTTTTGAGTACGTTAGAAGGGATTGGAGCCCGCTGGCGAAGCAGACTCAGAAAAAGGTTCTGAAGAACGTTTTGCGAGGGGAGGTTGAGGAAGCGGCTAGAGTTGTTAAGGATACTGTTGAGCGTTTGGAGCGGCGGGAGGTCCCGGTAGAAGAGCTGAAGATTTATACTGATCTTACGAAGCCTCCTGAGGAGTATGAATCGACAGCTCCGCACGTTGAAGCTGTTAAAAAGGCGGAGAAGCGCGGTGATGAGATTGAGCCGGAGTCAACTGTTGCTTACGTAATTACTCGGGGCGGAGGCAGTATTTCTGACCGGGCGGAGCTTGTGAAGCATGCTGACAGTTATGATGCGGAGTATTACGTGGAGAACCAGGTTCTTCCTGTGGCTTTACGGGTTTTGAAGGTTTTTGGCTACTCCGAGGGCGAGCTGAAAGGTGAGGGTAAGCAGTCCGGTCTCGGTCGTTT
>JBDGSH010000097.1:0-7264 GCA_042217665.1 Candidatus Nanohaloarchaea archaeon | reverse complement strand
TTATGGTTCTTGGATTCGGTGGCTGGGCGGCTAACCTGGTGATTGGTGCTGTTTCTATTGTTACACTGGTTTTTGGCGCCGAAGTCGTTGTTTCCAAGATGGAGGGCGTTGCCAAGCACTACGGTGTTTCTGAAGTTGTTATTGCGATGACTATTGTGGCTGTTGGCACGTCTCTGCCTGAGCTGGCGTTGCATGTTATCGGTTCTCTTAATATACTGGCTAGTTCGGGTTCTCTGCTTGATGTTTTCTTGGTTGATCCTGTGGCAACGTTTTTAGGCAGTCATTCTACGGCTGTAACTGCTTTAGCGAATCAAACTGCTGTTTCTTCTTCTGTTGCTGTTAACTCGACTCAGACCTATCTTACTACTTCTGGAACTGTTTTAGGCGCTAATATTGGAAGTGATGTGGTTCAGCAGACGCTTGTGCTTGGTTTGGTGATAATTTCTTCGGCGTTATTGGCTAAGAAGCATAGTTTCCGTTTTTCTCGCAAGTTTTTGATCCGTGACTATGCTCCTATGATGGGGACGACTTTGATGACGTTGATACTGGCTTTGAACTGGGAAGGGGTTCTTGCGTTTCTGTCTGGAGGTTCTTTGAATGCGGGTGGTCTTTTGACCCGTGTTGATGGACTTATTTTGGTTGGAAGCTTTGTGGCGTACATGTTTTATCTTTATACTACTAGAAAGGAGGAATTAGCTGAGCAGGGTGATACTGAGCCTTCGAAGAGGCCTTTGTTAGACTTCTTTATGGGTATTGGCGCTATGATGCTGGTTATTGTGTCTGCTGAAGTGTTTCTGCGTGTTGTTGAGGTCGTTGTTGCAGAGACCGGTTTGTCGGGTTCGATGATAGGTGTTGCTTCTGTTGGTGTTGTTTCGGCGTTCCCTGAGATGATTACGGCGATTTCTGGTCTGCGGCATGGCAGTGAGGGTATTTCTCTGGGTACGTTGATCGGCAGCAATATTACTAATCCTTTGTTGGCGATCGGTCTTGGTTCTATGATTTCGACTTATGCGGTGCCTCGTCCGCTTGTTCTCTGGGATCTGCCTATGGAGACATTGACTGCTGGCGTGCTTTTGACTTACATGTTTTCGAAGGAGGCGATAGGAGACTTTTTGGCAAAACCTTTCAGATTTATCGGCTTGGAAGCTGTTGCGGAGCGTTTGGAGGCTACTGAGAACCGTGTGGTTTCGGTTGCTTCAGCATTCCTGTTAGTGGTGCTGTACGTGGTCTACCTCTACGTCCGGTTCAACTACTTCCAGTACGACTTCGCGCACGGTGGATAACATGGAAAATGATAGACTGGCGCAGTGGATTTTAACCCTGGAAAGCATGATTCTGGTGTTCATAGCCACCAACATCTACCATCTGACTCCGGCGCAGGCCTCAACATTAAAGCTGTACGAACTGTTAGGAGCGGTTCTGGCCGGCATGATCACAACCTACGGCATATACAAGATGCATCAGCTTACATAGCTACTTGAATACTTCGCCGGTCTTCATCGACCAGAGAACCAGGTCCAAAGCTTTAACATCAATTGAAAGCTGCTCCGCCAGTGTTTGAACCGTTTCCTCAACTTCCAGGTATTCTTCTCTGTTCTGAGGCGGATCAGGTTTTTCTCTAAGCTTCAGCTCGTGTAGAACCGTGATTATGTGGTTTGATACGATAGCGAAGCTGTTGCCGTACCCTATGTTGCGGAGGAAGTGGGAGGCACCTTTCATACCGATCCCTTTCATGTTTTCAGCCAGCCAACTTCTTGTAGACTCCAGATCATCGGTTTTAATGCGTTGCTCCAGTTTAAGCTCTTTTTCAGGCTTTTCCAGCGTTGGCTGAGACAGCAGCTGCCTGTTCTCGACTATGTAGCTTGCTTTCTTCTGTTCGTACTGTATCTCAAAGTTTTCAAGAACCTGGCCGATCTCCTTTTTCGAGCCGTCTTTAAGAAGTTTCAGCTCGTTCAGTTTCTCCGCAGCTTTCCAGGCCTGTTTCGCGGAGGTTTGAGACGTCAAAATGACAAATACCAGTTCCTGAAACTTTCTTCTGTCGCTTGAATTCCTTAGCTGTCTAAAGCTTTTAAGCCTATCTTCCACAACTTCTTGTTGCTCTCTATACTGTTTTTTGATCTGTTTCCTGTTCATTGAAGCGCTTGCTTGATAGCTGAGGATACTGCAGGATATGAGTTTTCGACCTGTTTGCCGTTGACGAAGATTGTCGGTGTTGAGTCCACTCCGTGTGATCTGGCCATCCTTCTGTCCTCTCTGACTTCGTCAATTGTTTTTCTTTTGGCTATACAGCTTTCTAGCTGTGTGTAGTTGAGTCCTTCGGTGTGGTTCCGCGCCAATTCCATGAGGAAGGCTTTGGTTCCCCAGTCCTGTTTTTCAGGTCCCCGGTTGTTGTATATAGCTTCATGCATGTTCCAGAACTGTTGTTTGTCTTGTTTGTAGACGCATTCTGCAGCTACTGATGCTGTCTTGCTTGTGTCGCCTTTAAAGTACTGGTCGAGGAAGGAGAAGCCTACGAAGTAGAAGTTGATCTGTCCTGACTTGATAAACCTGTTTTTGAGTCTTGGATAGACGGTTTCGTGGAACTGTTTGCATGCTGAGCAGCGGTAGTCTCCGAACTCTACTACGGTTACTGATGCGTTTGGGTTTCCGAGCATGGGCTGCCCCTCGAGGTTGAATGTCTGTGTCTGTGTTCCTTTTCCGCCTGTCTGTGTGAGCTGGAACGCTACTACGCCGATGAGAACTATTGCTGCGGCGATTGCGGATCCGTAGAAAAGCATTCTGCGGCGTTCCTCCTGTTTTTTCTGTTTCTGTTCCTGGTGTTCTCTCCTGGCTTTCTTCATCTTGTCTTTCTGGTGGGAGTTGAGTTCGTCTTCGTGTTTCTTCCAGTGTCTGTGAAGCCGGTTCTCTGAGTCAAAGCTTTCGCCGCAGAACTCACATTCGTGGGTCATGCCTTTCGTTTTGAAAGGAACCAATTTAAATCAACCAGTCCTTTCGAACTCGGTTCTGCTCTTGAATAAAGCATTCAGTGTTATGTCGATCGCCGCTGATCCAAGTCCGAACAGGATTACTGAGCCCACGATCTCCTCTACGTATTTCATGCCGAGCGGTACTGCGCCGAACATTGAAGCCAGTGGAGGAATGTAAAGCACTGCTGCCTGTGCGGTGATCGTGAACCCGATTGCGTAGAGCACGTACCGGTTGGAGAGTATGCTTGCGCCGTAGCTGTGTCTGACCGTTTGGACTCCCATCATTTCGTACAGCGCTAGACCGGTGAACACCATCGTCTGCGCAATTACTAGGCTGGCTCCCTGCATGAGGGTTAGGAAGAATAGGGGGAGGATTCCTACGGCTGTAAGTGTTCCGAGGCCGGCCATCATTCCCAGCATCCTCTTGTCTATGATCGGTTCGTCGGTGCCTCTGGGTGGGCGTTTCATTATATCCGGCATCTTGGGATCAAATCCAAGCGCTATGGCCGGCGGCCCGTCTGTCACCAGGTTGACCCATAGAAGCATTACCGCTGTAATTATGACGCCTTCGCCGGTTGAGAACACTTCAGGGAAGAACCAGGTGCCTATCAAGGTTCCTAGGAACACGACGAGGACTTCGCCGACGTTGTAGGAAAGTATGTAGGATACAAACTTGCGTATGTTGTCGAATATAGCTCTGCCTTCCGCGATAGCGTCCCTTATGGTTACAAAGTTGTCGTCCTGGAGAACCATGTCGCTGCTTTGCTGTGCGACGTCTGTACCTCTCTGACCCATTGAAATACCTACGTCCGCGTCTTTTAATGCGGGTGCGTCGTTGACTCCGTCTCCTGTCATCGCTACACGGCGCCCCTGCTCCTGCAAGCTTTCAAGTATGTCTACTTTGTGTTTGGGCGATACACGTGAGAATATCTCGGTGTTTTCGACTGCTTCCTCCAGTTCCTCGTTGCTCATGTTTTCTATATCGGCTCCTTCTAGCGCGCCGTCAGGGTTGAAGCCTACCTGTTCTCCGATGGCTTTAGCGGTTTCCTTGTTGTCGCCTGTCGCCATTAAAACGTTTATTCCGGCGTTTCTGCAGTCTTCGACTGCTTCAGGCACTTCGCTTCTCGGAGGGTCAATCATGCCTTGAAGCCCGAGAAAGACCATGTCGGATTCTATTTCTTCTTCGCCGGCGTCTGCGTCTTCTACTTCTTTCTCCGCCATCGCCAGAACTCTCAATGCTTCTGATGCGAACTCCTGGTTCTTCTGTCTTATTTCTTCTTTCTTTTCTTCTGTAAGCTGTGTTATTTCGCCGTCTTCTTTGATTCTGTCGCATTTCTCGAGTATTTTGCCTGGCGCCCCCTTCATATAGGCTTTTCCTTCGTCTGTAACCACTGTCATGCGTTTTCTGGACGAGGTGAACGGTATCTCCCGTTTCTTTTCTGTTTCAGGTGTTACCTCCGCCTTTTTGGCTGATACGATGAGTGCGATCTCTGTAGGGTCTCCGAAGTAATCCTTTTCCTCAGTCTCTGGCGCTTCCTCTGCGTTGTTACAGATGTAGCCGCAGCGCAGCATATCTTCAAAGCTTTCTCTCTCAGCTTCTTCGCCGTTGTAAAGAAATTTTCCTTCTCCTGTAACGTCTCCGGTAACTTCAAAGGTTTTGCCGGAAGCATATACTTTTTCCACTGTCATCCGATCTTCTGTAAGTGTTCCTGTCTTGTCCGTGACGATGTAGTCGACTGATCCCAGCGTTTCCACGACCGGAAGCCGTCTTACCAGTGCGTCTTTCTTAAGTATCTTTTTTGAGCCTAATACGAGCGCTATAGTCACAATTAGAGGTAATGCTTCAGGTACAGCGGCTACGGCCAGTGAAACCGCCACTAATATGATTGTTACGATGCTTGCGCCGGTAAAGAAGTACTGTACGATCGCTACGATCGCTATTATAGCCATTATGAGGTATCCGGTGACTTTTCCGACCTGGTTAACCTCTTTCTGGAAAGCGGTCATCTCATCGTCTGCGTCTTCTATCTCGTTGGCGATATCGCCTACCTCGGTATCCATCCCTGTCTCAGTTACTACAGCTTTACCTCTGCCTCTTACAGCCGTAGTATTCTTGAAAACCATGTCTGTTCGCTCTGCCAGCGGCGTATCGCTGTCTACTGCTTCTGTGTCTTTTGAGACCTGCGTTGATTCTCCTGTAAGAGCTGACTCATCTGTTTCAAGCGATGAAGTCTCTATAAGGCGGGCGTCAGCCGGTATTGAGTCTCCCTGTTCAATGAATATAATGTCGCCAGGAACTACTTCTTTGGAGTCTACTGTAACTTTTTTACCATCTCTGAGAACAGTTGCATCGGGAGTAGACATGTCTTTGAGAGCTTTTATCGAGGATTCCGCTCTGTACTCCTGTATAAATCCTAGAACTCCGTCAGCGATAACTAGTCCGATGATCAGAAAAGCCTCTGTAAACCGAGGTTCAGCGTCCAGAAACGGTATATAGCCGACTCCAAGCGATAAAATCGCTGCAAAAACAAGTATGTAGATTA
This sequence comes from Candidatus Nanohaloarchaea archaeon, assembly GCA_042217665.1. Classification (GTDB taxonomy): domain Archaea; phylum Nanohalarchaeota; class Nanosalinia; order Nanosalinales; family Nanosalinaceae; genus JBDGSH01. Next base: position 1,755 of record JBDGSH010000097.1, on the reverse strand, counting down.
AAAAGTCTCTAAACTGATCTATAAGTATTTTTACAGGGTTTACTTCGTCTCCTGAGTCTATAGTGTTTGGACCGTTCTCTTCAAGCCTTTTTCCGGCTTCTTCTTGGCTCAGTCCGTCTTTGCCTGTTTCGAGGCTGGGTGGAACTTCGTCAACAGTTTTTGCGTGCCAGTCCATCTAAATAGAAGTATAGACTGCTGCATTCAAAAAGCCTGTGAAACGTTCAAAAGCTTGCGATACTCACGGTTACCTAGAAGCCAGATGGACTCCGAAGCCAGAGAAAAATATGTCGAAGCCGGTGAGACAGCGAAAAAGGCGAAAAAGAAAGCCAGAGAGCTGGCAGAACCGGGAACCAGATTAAAAACTATAGCTGACGAAGTAGAAGCTTTGATCCGTAACGAAGGCTTTAAGCCGGCATTCCCTGTAAATCTTTCGCCCAACCAGGAAGCGGCCCATTACTCGCCTGGCAGAGACACAGAGAGAAAACTGGCGGAAAGTGATGTTCTCAAGATCGATGTAGGGGTTCAGAACGACGGCTTTATCGCGGACACAGCAATAACTGTCAATCCTTCCGGCGAAAGACAGGAGATGATAGAGACCAACAAAAAAGTGCTTGAAAAAGCGTTAAATTTTCTTGAACCCGGTAAAACAGTCGGAGAGCTTGGAACATTTATCCATAACCAGGTTCCTGACGAGTACCAGGTGGTACGCAACTTGACAGGCCACTACCTCGACAGATATACTCAACACGCGGGAGTATCAATTCCTAACATCCGCAGCAAGTCTAACCACGTGTTTGAGGAGGGTGACGCGGTCGCGATCGAGCCTTTCCTCTCCACAGGATCAGGAAAGATTAAGGAGGGGAAGAAAGGAAATATTTACAAACTTGAGTCCGATAGAAACGTTCGTGGCCGGCAGGAACGCCAGTTGTTGAAGAAGATTGAGAGTTTTCAGGGCCTGCCGTTTTCAATCCGCTGGTTCGACAGTTTATCCGCAAGAGAGAAGATGGCGTTGAAGAAACTGGTTCAAAACAGGGCTGTGAAGCATTACCCGATTTTAAGAGACGCTGAGGATGCGGTAGTTTCTCAGATGGAGCACACCGTTCTAGTCGGCGTAGACGATGGTGAGAATGTGGTTACGACTCGATAGCGCAGGTTTTCGGGTCTCCTGTCTTCGCCAGGAAGTAGATTAGAAGCGTTAATCCTGCTAGTTTGATCAGTTTTCCCTGGAACGGCATTAAGGCGATTGCTCCTGTCGCTCCTACCAGGCTCAGTATGCCGACCCCGCATCCTGCGCATCCTGCCGCGATGAAGCCGGGTCCTATTCCTGTCAGCTTTCTGAGCTTGAAGCCGCTGTGTTTTGCTTCGGTGTAAAGGTTTGTTAGCGTTACCGCGATCAGGAAAGAGTAGAGAAGCGTTATTGAAATGCTTAGTAGTCCGCCTCCGACGTATATTGCGTTTAAACGTCGTGTTAGTGCGGGAAGCCAGTACCGGGTTCCTGCTGAAAGCATCTGTATGCTGTAGGTTATTGATTCCGAGAGAGCTATCGTGGAGAGAGAAAGAAGGAAGAGAATAGATGTGGCGATGCCTGTTTTCCAGCTCTGGAACGGGTAGGTTACTGCGTCTTTCAGGTTTTCCAGCTTCCGGTTCATCAGTTGTTAAGCTGCTGCTCAATGACTGTTTTGAACCGGCTGTAAGGCTGCGCTCCAACCAGTTTCACTCCGTTTACAAAGCTTGTAGGTGTTCCGCCGGCTCCAA
>JBDGSH010000096.1:0-5275 GCA_042217665.1 Candidatus Nanohaloarchaea archaeon | reverse complement strand
GAGATTCATCAGTTCAGAAGACGATGGAGAGGGAGTTAGCTACGAGAAGATTCTCGAGCACTTCGACGATAGGCAAGATGAAATAGAGCGACTATTAGACAGAAAACTAGAGGAAGGAGTCCTACACGAGGTGAAGCCCGGTAAGGTAAAACTAGTGTAGGCCATTGAACAGACCCTACCCCCCAGGGCCAGCAATAGATAACCTAAATCATGGGGTGTTAGACTCGTTCACTCGAAGGCCCTGGGTGATTCAATAGAATTGATTAAAGGTTATAGCAACCCTTTGTAGAAAATCCAGCCGATTTCTATAACGCAGTACGTTAAAGGAAATCTTTCTCAATCAAGGATATACATATACCCTCTCTCTCTTTCCTTAATAACCGTGTGACACGTGCCCCGGGAATAAATTCCTTGTACAACTTCTATGGATTATGGCCGTAACCGTGTTTAAGCATCAGAGGCTCAGATTGGAAACTGACAAGAGATTAGAAAGGATAAAGGATAAAATAGAGTTCTATGAGGACGAAAGATCAGATGAAGTTTATAGAAATAAGAACGGACACATTTCAAGAGATAGAATAATCAGAGAAGGTCTCAAATGTCTCGAAAATCGAGGTATCTGGGAAAGTTAATTTCGACCTAAGTTATGTTTAATCCTCTCAATTATTTCTCTGCCTGACATTTCGGACAGAGGTTTAACGTCATCCATCCCTTCAATTTCCTCATCATTTTTAGGCGCCGTCAAACCTGCTATAATAGGTGCTATGAATAGCGCCATAAGAAAAATTGCTACAGTTATCATGAAAGCAACGCCCAGCAGGAATAAAACCATCTTTTAGGGAACCTCTATTTTGACTTTAGACTCGGAATTTAAATTGGTATCTCATTTGGTACGTTAGCTGTAATTCCATTATTCACATCGTCAGAACTTCATCAGGAACATGGAAGAAGAGGACTGGGAAACACTTTCCTATGTCAAGAGATCTACCTACAGGACTAGGATTCTCCGTTACTTATACCAAGTTGATGAGCCGAGAACTCCTACTGAGATAGGCTCAAAGACTGACATCTCTAGAAGTCACGTTAGCTGGACATTGATTAATCTGAAAGATAAGAATTCCGGCCTAGTTGAGGTCATAAATCCTAACGCGCACTATGATCGTAGATATCGTATAACTGGTAAAGGGCAGGAAATAGTGGAGAAAATACAGGAGATAGAAACCGAATAATATATAGAAAAAGCAAAGGTTTTGGATAAAAATTATAGTTCTATAAGTCCTAATTCTGGACAATGAGCAAACATATTTCGGTTATATTATCCAGGTTTGGCGTTGACAACAAACTTACAGACCAACAATTCATAGCAATATTTATTTTTACAGCCGGTTTGATGTCTTTGTTTTCCCGAAAAGAATATACGACTTATCTTTTCAATCTTACAACTATTTCCTTTACAATTGCGGCTTTAATGATAACAACATGCTCTCTAAGCCAAAAACTTTCAAAGAAGAGTTACAACTTAATCGTAGAAGCTTCTAGAAAATTCATAAACTCGGGAGCAGGTCTTCTAATAGCCCTAATATTCAGCCCTAAAGTAGACTTAGCTATGGAGATCATATATTTCGTTTTTCTATTCCTAGGAAGTTTAAACTTCTCTTTCGGACTTCTAGCACTATATGGGATCCCTCCAAAACTTATGGAATTAAAGGAATAGCTTATGATAAAATCATTTGCCATAATATTCTTCCTTGCCTTCAGCTCTACAGTAAACAGTCATCAAATTTGTGCCTATAGATGTCCAATGAACAGAAGTTACTTCCATATGGCTGAAATAGAATGTTTTTTCGGTTTCAATGCCTTTTGAGGCTCCCTGTAGTTTCATAGGAAGTCTCTCAGACGCTGATATAGCCGATGCTATATGTAATGGTATATCGGTCTTCTCTTTAAGGAGATTCTCTTTTCCGTAAAAAGGATTGTCTGCCGTAACATAGTACAAACCATCTCTGGATTCTTTTTCATATCTCAGAGGCTCTACATTAGATAATTCACATCCTGATCTGAGAGTAACATTCTGTGTCCCATTAATTTCTTGATAGAACTGCGGAGATGCTTCTATTCCCTGAAAGAATCTTCTTAACTCAGAATCATCGAAAGGTACAGAATGCATCAATACACCTACACTTGCTGACTTGAAACTCCTGAAACGATCTCTAGTCTCTACAGATATTACAAATGGGCCGTATGGAGTAGAAGAACCCCCAACTGCATAAGTATAATGAGTGGCCTTTCTGCCTACTTTTTCCTCGATTTCTACGCCTTTACTTTCCCAGTTTTCAAGATCTTCTAAGAAGTCATCGACGCCTTTCCCATAGTATTGGTAACCTTCACCCATAAAGGAGTAGTAGAAGTTATCAGTGCTGATTTGGAGTACTTCCTCTGCTCTATTCAAAATATCTCTTATTTTGTCTACTTCTCTTGGATGAAATCTATCGACTAACTCATAGAGTTGATTTCCCCCATACCCAAAGTCTAAATAGAAACTATCTCCAGGAACTACAGAAGTATCGTCTTCAGTTCTCGTCAAACATTTCTCTTCATCATAATTAAAGAAAGAATCATCAGGTACGGCAGCAGGCTCCCAATCTAGTCTTTCTGAACACCATGCTTCTTCACTTTCCCTCATACTTAGAGACTTTGCTTTCTCTGCAACTTCCTCCTGAGACATCTCTTCCTTAGAATCGCCCGACCTCTTATATGCCACAGAATCCGATCCCTCTTGGAAGAATACCACTCTACTCGCCTTCTTAACATCGATTCTAAGAACGTTCTTCCCCAAAACCTCTTCAAATTCTATTGTAATCCAGTTATCTAGGTGCGGATCAGTATTCTCTCTACAGGTAGAATAAAGTGTTTGCTTAATCTCAGTACTAGGATCGAAGTTGTTTATACTATCTCCGAAATCTTGGCCTGCAAATTCCACATCCTTTGTAACTCCGATGACAAAAGTTCCTCCTTCTGTATTAGCCATAGCAGAAATATTCTTTGCTAGTTCCTTTCGTCCCTCTTTTGAATCAACCTTTTGCTTTGATTTAACCTCAAAATCTTCTGCCTCAGCTCCAGGTTTCTGAAGGAATTCCGTAATTAATTCATGAGTAGATTCCGACCTGACCATAACTAAGAATCAAGGTAAAAACTGTATAACTCTGATGTTAAAATAGCATTATAAGATGAAGCAGGAAACAGAGGAAAGACTTCGTGGACCTCTACTGATTTTAGTACTGGTTCTTATCCTGCTAACTCTTGTTGTACTGATTAAAGCACTAACGAACTCTAATTGGATGGCCATAGGAGGACTTGTAGTAGGTGCTCTCTCGTTCATCTGGGGAGTTTATAGAGACTTCTTGGAACTAGGGCCTAGAGAAACAAAATCTGACACCTCTATAGATAAATCAACTTATGGCACAAGACCTGATGCCTCCTACGAGGCTCTAGATATTACTCCTGAAGACATCGAACTATCACAAATGAGTCCGAGAGAGTTAGCTCAGACTATAATCAACAGCCCTAATTGGCGTTTCGCAGGAAAAGAAGAACATCTAGGTCTTATTAGGCCTAGATTAAAGCTCCTTATAGAGCGAGAAGGTTTATCTACAAAATGGCTTGAAGCAAGCATACTTAGTCTTACAATAGCCTGTATGAGCATATTTTTCATAGGATTTTTCTCACTATTTGCCGTAACGGATGAAGTAATGATATTCAATATTGCTTCAAGCATCTATCCGCAAGGACTTCCACCGAGTATAAACGGAGCAATTCTAATTATCTCATTCCTAACATTTGCCGCAGGCCTATACTACTTCTCCCTAAAAAACATCCTACAATGTACAGCCTGTAACCGGGATTTTGCTCTAAGCACACATGGACGGTATTTTAAGCCCGAATACCAAAAAATTGAGGAACGAGAGAATGGAAAGATCAGGGTAACTCGAGGCGTCCGCTTATTCAAGTGCGATGACTGTGGAAAATGGAGTGTATGCCCAGACAAATGGAAAGAAGAGTTAGATAACTCTTGGAATTAAGGATATAGTTCTGATTTTAATCTATAAAATGAGTTGCTGATCCCTTTAGATATATAATCCGTAGCTTTGGACGGTATATCATACCTAGCCAACCTTCTACGTGAATTTTTCTTTATTTCCTGTGAAGTTGACTTACCTACATACTTCAAGAACGTGATCTCCCTTGCTGCCGTTATATATGCGATAACGGTCAGATATACAGGAGTTCTTAAAGACCAATTAGCTAACTTTTTAACTTCTCCGTTACTTGCTAAATCTAACAAAAGAGATAAATCAGATGTAAGTAATCCTATACTCACCATACTGAGTATGAAGAACTTGTGAAGGTTTAGAGTGTGTTCAATTAGCGAACCTTCGCTTTTTATGGCAGCCAAGGTATAGACTGCAAATAAATCTATAATACCCAGAGGCAACACTATGAGAAAGGAACCAAAGTTTAAGGCATCTAGCTGAGTGAATTGGTCGAGACTAGCAATATGGCTAACAAGTCCGGACAAGATGAGCAACACAAAAACTACTGAGGACGTGAAAAAGGTAGTAATTGATTTCTTTAGCTTCTCTTCATTAGTTTCATAGACCATAGAGTAGAAAAAAAAGCTCAATAGCAATACTGCGACTAGAGACCCTAAAATAAAGTTAAATACGCTAACAGCAAGACCTGCAGATAGTAAAGCTAAACCTCCAGATATTTTTGGAAATATATCGACACTGAGGTCTTTACCATAAATTTTCTTTATCAGCTCACTTGACTCGTGCTCGGCTATAAGAATCCGTATTTGCAGATATATGAGAAAATAGACATATAGAGAAACTACAAGAAGAGGAATGAAGACCCATATAGTACTAAGAAAGAAACTAGCAAAGTAGATACTCGGCAGAGATAACCAAACCAAATTGGACAGTCCTATACTCTCTGATTCATATAGATTCAATATAGCATAAATGAAAATTACGGTCCCCGTAAAGGAGAGAAATGTCGTGGAAAACAAATCAGAGTTAGCAAATAATATACTGGTATAATCCAAAAATCTCTTCCCCTCCTATCGAAGATTTAGGAACGCATTTTTAGAAGCGTTTCGAGGAGAAAGATAGTTAAATTAACAGGTAAAAATAGTAATTATAATCCGAACAGTTTCTTTGCAGGTGCGCCCTCCGCCCTCTAGATTTTCCAGCCTATCTGAAGGCCTTCTGTGTCC
>JBDGSH010000095.1:0-4321 GCA_042217665.1 Candidatus Nanohaloarchaea archaeon | reverse complement strand
AGCCTTGTAGGCGAGGATAAGGCCTTCACTGTTTGAAAGTCAAGTTCCATAGGTAATCAGTGGGCTTGGAAAGTTCTTGAATCCTTTCTCTTTTTATTGGTTAGTGGAGTTGTTCGAGGCTTACCGAACATGTTTCGAACAGAAAAACTGTTTATCAGGTCTTGATAACAAGTTTTTACCCCTTTAGGTACCGTACCTATAAAAAAGAGCCTTTACAAACCATAACTGGTGAATTAACATGGTTGATGTACTGAAAAAGTCTGGAGTCCGCGATGCCGCTGACGGAGTCAACGTTGGCAGCGACTTCTACGACGCTCTTGACGATGAAGTGAAAGAGCTAGTCGAGAGAGCAGTAGAAAGAGCACAGGAGAACGGACGAAAGACAGTCAAGGCAAGAGACGTTTAAATCCATTAAGAAGGGGGGAGAGAACACCCTCTTTCCATCTATTCTTTTTACTCAAGAAACTAAAGCTCCTCGCTTCTCCGCTCCTGCTCCTTGAAAAACTCTTCTACACGCTCAAGGCCTTCCCTCAAAGACTTTACAGTCTTCAAATCCTCTAAAGGAAGCCTTCCAAGATCTCCATCATTTATATCAATTACAACTTTCCCGTTCTTCTCCTTAAACCTGAAAGTCAGCATTTCATGAGGGCCTTCGGAGAACTCGAAAAGTATATCATCCTGTTCCATAACGAAACAAAAAAGGTACAGAGCGTTTTAACCGTTTCCATTCTCTGAAATCAGAGATCTTACTTCGGAGATAACCTCATCAATTCCCTCGCTGCTCTCCCCGCTGACAACACCTCTAACCTTCTCTGAACTGCCAGAAGGCCTGACTAAAACACTGAATCCCTGGGTTGAAAACTTTACACCGTCAACATCTGACTCAACTCCAAAAAGCTGCCGTATATCACTCTTTAAACCTCTCATAACTTTTTCTTTATCCTCTACCTCCACACTGAATCTTTCAACACTGTAATCAGGTAGTTCAGACAGCCTCTCATCTATATCAAGGCCTGCAACTATTAAACCGGTGAGAACCGCAGAATTGTAGGGTACAAAATCTTTAACAGCATAGTGGCCGTTAGGCTCTCCGGCAACGTCAGCATCTTCCTCTAAAACCTTTTCAAGCACGAAGGGATCGCCTACACGAGTGTAAAAAGTTTTTCCTCCTCTGTCTTCAACAACTTTTTCAACAACTTCGGCAGTATCGATAGAAGCTACGGTATCCCCGCCGACAGCCTTTGCAAGCAAAGCGAAAACATCCTCACCCCTCAGAAAACCGTCTCTGTAAACGGTTAAACGGTCTCCATCCAGGTCAGCCGCAAGGCCTAAATCAGCATCTTCTTCCTCCACTTTCTCCTTCAATTCATCCAGCATACCTGGCTTAGGATTAGGAGGGTTGCGGTAAACATCTTCGCGACCCTTAGACAGCTCTACAACTTCTGCACCGAGATCGCGGAGAAGCTGGGGTATAAAAACATCTGTGGCTCCGCCCATAGAATCAAAAACAATTTTCTTATCAAGGTCTTGGCTGCCTATATGTGCGGCTTTAATCCTGGCTCTATGCCGGTAACGCCTTCTCATAACTTTTTCAAGAGATTTAATATCTCCAGAACCTTGGTTAAACTTTTTGTTTCGGAAAACATTTTTTAAACGGTTCAGGTCGCTGTTTGTAAAGCTGTTGCCTTCGGGATACATAAACTTGAAGCCGTTGAACTCCAGCGGCATGTGTGAGGACGTAACCTGGACAGAAACAGCTCCGTGATCCACACCGCAGAAAGCAGCAAAATCTGTGGGTCCTGTACCTATGTCAACGACGTTGACGCCTGTTGAGGTAAGGCCTTCAACCAGTTTTTCCTTTAGAACCGTAGAGGTTTTCTTTGAATCTTTGCAGACTACTACTCGCTGCGAGAAATCTTCCGTGCATAAGGTTCCTAAGGCCTTTCCCATTCTTAAGGCAAATTCTTCGTCCAGTTCTTCAGGAAACTTTCCGCGTACATCATATCTTTTGAAAACTTCTTCAGAGTTCACAGCTCTTCAACCCTGTCAACAACATCCTGCATAGATTGTTCTTCACGGTCGAAAACCATTCCCGGTACGTCAACCCTTTCAACCTCCTCTTCTAAATCATCTACGAGGAAATCAATGCCTGTGGAGTCATCTTTAGGACGTTCCTCAAGACTTTCTGGAAGAATATAGATTTCGTCGAACAGATGCTTTACATCTGCTCTATCCAGTTTTCTTTTCTGGTACTCTTTTCTTCCACGTGTAACAAGCACGAGATCGTATTCTGGCCCGAGCTGCTCCAGTTCGTCCACGTCATCGTATACGAACTCCGTGATATCTTCCAGCTGGTTGCAGACTTCTTCTACATCTACGCCGCAGGCCTCAGCATGTTTTCGAGGAGAATAGTTGCCTTGTTCATCGAAGACATCAGCCTCTACATGACAAAGGCCTGTCTCCTCCTTAATTTGTTTATCAAGTTCGTCGGTATCGATTATTACTCTGTCGAAGTCTATCCCTATCCTCATTTCTTCCGCACCTGCTTCTGTTCCAGGTAGACCAGTTCATTTTCCTCAATGTTTTCGTGGACAACTGTTCCCGGCCCTATTTTTGAGTTGCTGCCGATCTGCACTCCGGGCATGATGGAAACATTTACTCCTATATCAACGTTGTCTCCGATAACCGCTCCCATAAATCTTCTGCCTGTGTTCTTGCTGTAATCCTTGGCTATAAGATCGGAGCTTATCTCAGGCCTTTCATCTTCTTCCCTGAACTTTCTGTTAGCTACTACGGTTTCCGCCCCGATCTTAGTATTCCTGCCTATAAGAGAGTCCCCGACATATCCTGAATGCATGGAGCTGTTGGGCTGGAAAACCGACTGCTTTACCTCGGCATTCGCCCCTACAGTTACACCTTCCTCAAGAGCCGTGTGATCTCTCACCAATGTATTGTTACCTACTACAACATCTTTGCCGATGTAAACAGGTCCACGGATAACAGCGTTTTCAAATATCCTGGCACCTTCCTCAACTATCACACTTCCCTCAATCTTTGCAGAATCTGCTATCGAGGCCTTATCAGAGATATTTGTGTTCTTCTGCTCCATAACTTCTTCAACAACTGAAAACAAGTCCCATGGATACTTTATAGAATTAGTTTCCTCCTGTATCTTCAGTACAGATGCAGGCTTCTCCTCCATTTGCCTGGACAAAGCATCTTCGTACTGGTACTCCCAGGTCTCCACACTATCCAGGTAATCAAAGAAGTTCTCGCTCAGAAGATACATGCCCACAGCTTTATGGTTGCTTGGAGCCTCACCGGAATCAGGTTTCTCAACCATATCTACAGCATTACCCTCCTCATCCAGCTCTAGGATACCGTACTTCTCAGGCTCATCAGTAGGTGTAGAGACAAACACAACTTCAGAATCCTCTTCCTCAGCTTTCTCAATCATAGGATCGAAGAACTGGGAAGCGTTAGCCCTGTAAGGGGTCAAAACAAGAAACTTTCCATCCAGAAGATCTTCCGCCTGCTTCAAAGCATGACCCATACCTTTAGGCTCATCCTGAACAACATAGTGATCTGCTTTACCACCTAACTCCTCCTCAATCTCCCTATCAGGATCCTGAACAACCACTACTTCATCAACACCAGCCTCCCTAAGCTCCTCAATAGTATGTTCAATAATAGGCTTTCCCAGAACCTCAGTAAGGCCTTTGTGCCTGTTATCGCTTAACGGTTTGAACCTGCTTGAACTACCTGCTGCAAGTATAACAGTCTTCATAATCAAATTTTCACACCGGTCAGATATAACTCCATTGCCTGCCCAAAACTATTAAAAACTATTATTCAAAACTGTTTCAAGAAAAAATTTCCCCCTTCCTACCAAAAAACCATTTACCATCAGAGACCTATCTGTTCTGTCTCCCGGCCATGACTGAGCTCTGTAACATCCTCAAACTCAACTCCTTCCAGCTTCTCAATCCTCCCAGGGTTCTGGACGCCTAGAGCCTCCGACTTCACAGCATCCTCGCCAGAAGACGCATATACAAGGCCTAAGTATTTGTTAAAGCTCTCTGCCATTTCATCGTAAGGAAACTTTTCTATCTGCGACTCATGACGTCTTAAGGCCTCAAGCTTCTGATCGTAAACATCTTCAACCTCTGTCTTAACCACTTTTTCCACATTACTTTCCTCATCGTTAAACGGTTTCTGCCAGACAATGTAGGATATCTTCAACGGTTCAGGGTTAGAGGCCTTAACAGCTTTATCTACAAGAAGGTTTGTAGCCACGTGGTCAGGATGGCTTTCATTCCGG
>JBDGSH010000094.1:0-3780 GCA_042217665.1 Candidatus Nanohaloarchaea archaeon | reverse complement strand
ATAATTCATTTGAATTACAAAATTCTCCGGACTTCAGATTTCTAATACAGAAAACCGGTTTATTTATAAAAGATGAGGTGTTATTGAATTACAGAAACCGGATGGCGACCGTATCTGTAAGACTGAACGATGACCTGAACGACCGGCTGGACGAGCTGGTTGAAGAAGGAGTGTTCAAGAACAAGACGGATGCGTTCCATGAAGCTGTCCGAATGGTTTTGATGCGTTACGACGACTTTACACTTGACTCTTGATACTTCCTCCCCTCCCTTTTTCCCTTTTCCTTCCCTCCTGTTTAAATCAGTCATCGAGAAACCAAACCACACAGCAAATGGATCTCTTCCCCTTCTCAAACCTTAGAAACAAGCAGGACGAACTCCTAGACCTGACAAGGCAGACAATACAAAACGGAGAAAGCCTGGTAACACACGCACCGACAGGGCTCGGAAAAACAGCAGCAGTACTGACACCGGCGCTAGAATACGCCAGGCAGAACAACAAAAAAGTTTTCTTTCTGACGCCTAGACATTCACAGCACCAGATAGCGGTTAACACCGTCAAAAAAATGCAGCAACGCCACGACGTAGATCTCACCGTTATAGATCTGCTAGGAAAGAAATGGCTCTGTAATGTAGACGGAGTCGAAGAAATGACGTCAGGCGACTTTAAAGACTACTGTCAAACTTTAAGAGACGAGGAACGCTGCGATTTCTACACAGCAATGTACGACATGGACGAACACAAGCTTAAATCCGAGGCAAAAGACAAGCTCGACAGCCTGGAGGGAGAGGCGCTTCACTCACACGAATTCAAGGAAGCAACGCCCAACTTCTGCCCCTACTACATGATGATGGAGCTGGCGCGGAAAAGTGACCTTATAATCGCGGACTACTTCCACATATTTCATCCGGGCGTGCGAGAATCCATATTTGAGCGTTGTAACGTCCAGCTGGAGGATACAATACTTATAGTGGACGAGGCACACAACCTTCCGTCCAGAACCAGGTCACTGTTCTCCTCATCGCTTTCAATGCCGCAGATAGATCGTGCGATAACGGAAACCGAAAAATTCGGTTTCTACGATGAAGAAGAAAGATTAGAGCAGCTGGAAGATATTGTCAAGAGTATAGCAGCGGAAGAGTTCGATTCAGGAAGCCATGAGGAGAAGATCAAAAAGGAGCAGCTTAAAGATCCGATCTCCAGCTTTACAGACTTCGAACAGTTGATAGTTGATCTGGAAGCGGTCGCAGAAGAGGTTAGAGAGGAAAGGGAGAGAAGCTACTGCGGCGGGATCGCGGAGTTCCTCGACGACTGGAACGGACCGGACAACGGCTACTTTCGCTGTATCAAGCGGTCACGCTCCTCTACCGGCAACAGGTATCTTGAGATCAAGTACTCGTGCCTGGATCCACAGGTCTCCACCAAGGAAGCTCTAAACAACGCTCACGCATCCGTCATGATGTCAGGAACCATGACGCCTCAGAAGATGTACGTCGATCTTTTAGGTCTCAACCCCGAGGAAACCACGACCAAGGCGTTTAGTTCGCCGTTTCCGGATGAAAACAGAGAGGAGCTGCTTGTTCCTACGGTTACAACCAAGTATTCGGACAGGGACGACTCGATGTTCCAGAAGTATACCTGGTACCTGTCCAAGTCGTTTGAATCGGTGCCTGGCAACTGCGGCGTGTTCTTCCCGAGCTACAAGATGATGAAGAAGGTTAAGAAGCAGCTAGAGCAGCGGACGGATAGAGAGATCTTCATGGAGCGGCAGGACATGAACAAAGAGGAGAAGCAGGAGATGCTGAACGCGTTTGCAGCGCGTAAAGATGATGGAGACTCCGTTTTACTTGGTGTTCTGGCCGGAAGCTTCGGTGAAGGAGTGGACTACCCCGGAGAGATCCTGAAAGCTGTTTTTATTGTAGGTCTGCCGCTTCAACGCCCTGATCTGGAGACTAAAGGCTTGATAAACTTCTACGACTACAAGTTTGGAAAAGGCTGGGACTATGGTTACTCTTACCCGGCTATGAACCGTGCGCAACAGGCTGCGGGGCGCTGCATCCGTTCGAAAGATGATGAAGGCGTTATAGTTTACATGGACAAGCGTTACGACTGGAGCAATTACAGGAAAGTGTTTCCGCCTGACACCAGTTTAAAGAAGACGAAGGCGCCGTGGAAAGAGATAGAAGAATTTTTTGACAGGTAGAGAAGAAACGCCGAAAGTTATTTTAAGATTGTGAGGTAGTAAATGAATTATGTTTCGTCTAGCGCTGGTGTACGGTGATCCGGATTTGGCGGTCTACGGTGAGGAAGGAAATTATAACTCCGGAGAGGTCCCTCAATTGAGAGAAAATTTACCGACCAGCTGTACTTGAACGCGATGTCTTCCGAGAATAGGAAGCCGCTTGTTGACGTAGCTAATTTTTTAGGATTGCAGGAAGGTAATAAGGTCTATGTTGAGCAGAACGATGGGGTAGGTGAATCTTATATCGAGATAGGGGGAGATGAGGTATCTCTCTGGTATGGGACGGCGGCTGCGCTGGCTGCTTCAGCTAATGATGTGGAGAACGATTTCGAAGGTGAAAGTCTTCGCCAGGTTGCGGAAGCTCTCGATGTAAAAAAGAATGTTATAGATGAAAGATTGGCGAGTTTTGATTCTGGAGAAACTAGACAGGCTTCAATCCCTGGAGACACTGCTGTTTATGAACTGGATGGTGTTGAGCAGCATGAGAACCATGACGGTTACAGAGAATGGATTGTTTTTGAAGACGCTGTCGATGACATGGCGGATACCCGTATAGAGCTGCCTGCGGTTGGTTTAAGCGAGTTAGGGGAGAACAATCTACGTAGAAAAGGAAGGCAGGATCTTCAACAGGCAAAATACAATCCCTTGGCGGCTTCCAGACCAGCCGACTATCTTGGAGACGAGGCTGTCACGCCGGAGGAGCTTGATGAACCTCTAGACATAGTTTCCCTGCTGGTGAAGGAGGCGCCGGAAGATCTCGATATCTACGCTTATGAGGAGGGAGACGGGGTAAACCTCTCGACAGAAATTGATGGAGAACCGGTGGACGTTCCTCCTGAAATGGTTTTAGCAAGGTTAAACAGCACGGATCAGATCCTGATGGAAAAAAAGACGAGAGAAAAAATGGTCGCAAGAGATGTGGACTCGGCAGGGTTGCTCAAAAACTTCAACTACAAGGAGGACGCGGCGAACAACGACCCTGAAAGAGACAAGACGTTTTACTGATTCCGGTCGTTTCAAAAGGTTCACTTTTCTATAAATCGGTATGTCTCAGGAAGTTCAGAAAAACCAGGAAAGATTCGATCACAGAACGGACGCGGAAATCAAGGTAGACACAGGCAAAGGCCTTTCAGAGGAAGTAGTGAGAACAATCTCCAGGGAGAAAGATGAGCCGGAATGGATGCTTGAGAAACGTTTACAGGCTTACAGACATTTCAGACAGAGACCTATGCCTGACTGGGGGCCGGATCTCTCAGAGCTGGACTTTGACGAGATCACGCCGTTCATGGTGGCGGAAGGCGAACAGTCGGATTCCTGGGAGGAAGTACCGGAGGAGATCAAGGATACGTTCGACAAGCTAGGGATTCCTGAAGCCGAAAAAGAAGCATTGGCAGGAGCTGGAGCCCAGTACGAGTCCCAAGTCGTCTACCAGGATATGAAAGAGCAGTGGGAAGAAAAAGGAGTCATCTTCATGGATATGGATAAAGCATTGCAGGAACACGAAGAACTGGTTAAAGAATACTTTATGAAAAAGTGTG
>JBDGSH010000093.1:0-4464 GCA_042217665.1 Candidatus Nanohaloarchaea archaeon | reverse complement strand
TGCGTAGATACAAAAACCTCGTGTAGGTTGGTTGAGAGACCTGGCTATCTGTGGGTTTTGTCTCGGGGAAGAACGGTTGTGAACCTGACTTCTTGTTTGTGTATTTCGAAGAAGGCTCTGTAGTCTAGTTGCCTTTCTCAACGGCTTCATCAATCTGGCCGATCATGTCTTCCGGCGCCTTAAAGCTTACAACAGAACTCATAGAGAAGTATACTTTGGTAGACTCTATAAAACTTCTGGCTCTGCCGTTCTATACTGAAAGTAGTATCTGAGAATCTGTCCTGTTCAGAACATTTCGACGCCTTGTTGTTCGGCTTCGCGGCCTTGTTCCTCGTTTTCGTACTGTTGCTTGAATTCCTGCTGTGATTCGAGGTCGAAGTAGCTTAGGAAGTGGTCTGTGATATCTAGCTCTGCGGTGCGGCCGTCTTTTTCTTTTTGGACGAATCCACGTGACACTAACTCTTTGACGTGTTGGTAGGCTCGGTTTCCTCTGATTTCGACGAGGTCTGCCTGTTCTAGCGGTGCGTTGTATGCTATAAGCGACAGTGTTCTTAGTTGGCCTTCGTTGAGGTCTTGGTGCGGCGCTAAATGTTGTACGTGATCGAGATGTTTGTTTTTGACCTTGAGTTCGTAGCCTTCAGGTGTTTCCACCAGTTCTAGGCCTCTGTGTTCTTCTTGAAGGTCTTCCTGGTATTCTTCGATCAGCATGTCGACGTAGCCCATGCTTCCGAGGTCGAGGATTTCGGCTATCTGTTCTTTGTCGACGGGTTCTTCTGCCAGGTAGAGTGCGGCTTCCAGCCTTGATTTTTTGGGTTCCATAACTGTTGTTGCGGGCGCTGTATTGAAAAACCTGTTAGTTGGCGACTTGTTCAGGCTGTTCCTGTGGTATTACTTTGAGGTCTCCGAGGAACTCTTCCTGTCTGCACTTTACTTTTTCATCGGTTTCGAGGTGTAGTACGTGCAGGAATTTTTCGATTCTTTCCTCGTTGTCGTTCCGTTCCAGCAGTTTTTCGAAGTTGACCTGATCTGTTTTTCCGTTTACCAGTGAGTTCAGCCGTGTGAACAGCGAGTTGATCTTGTCCTCCAGGGTTTCCTCCTCCATCTCAAAGTGCTGATCCATCTCTTGTCTGTGCTGCTGGCGTTCCTCGCGCCGCTCCTTTACCTCCATCGCGTCCCGTAGCGCGTCTTTCAGCTCGTTGAGGCTCATGCGGCGTTTCGGCTTCGCTTTTACAGGCATCTCCAGCTCAGGTCCTACCTCGAGGTCCGGTTCTTCGTCTTCCTCTATCGTTTCTTCTTCGAACGCCATAGGATCCTCTTCTTCCTGGTGTTGTTCGGTTTCTTCTCCTGCTAACGCCAGGGTCTTCATTTTGAGAAGTGTGGAGCATATGCGGATTGCGCGGCCTGAGACCTGTAGATCAAGCTCCTTAAGCTCATCGATGTATTCTCTGTACCGTTCCGCTAGCTCGATTATATCTACGTTTTCAGGATCCATGTCCGAGGTCAGAAAGTCCAGTACTTCTTCCCAGTTCCGCTGTGTCAGGTTTTCAAGTTGTTCTTGCTGCATTCTTTCATCTCATGGATCCCCTCCTAAAAAGTCCCCTGCGTGTGATTTAATTCGGTAGGCGTGGTTTAAAGCTTTAGGCTTTTTGCGGCAGGATTAAGGGTAAAAAGTCCTTCCGGTAAACAGGTAGTAGAGGCTGATAAGCTATTGGTTACAGTGTCAAGCTTACTGAGACTGCTAAAGAAAAGCTGGAGGAGTTAGATAATAGTAAACAGGAGGAGTTTGCCTCGCAGATCGACAAGTTAGAGGATTTTCCTAAGAAGTACGGTAAGCCGCTGAAAGGAAGACTTCATGGTTACTGGCAGCTGAGGTTTTCCCAAAAGTATAGAATCTGGTACACTGTGAGTGATGAGGATGAGAAAGTCGTTGTGGAGGCTATCTACCACAAGGATGAGGCTCAGAAACGTTACTAGACTCCGATTTCTTCTTTCACTTCTGACCATTTAGAGACTTTGCCGCTGTTTTTATCTGCCTGGCTCGAGGCTAGCTGTTCTACCACTTTTTCGTTCTCAAGCGTCTCGATAGTGGCTAGAAGGTTCTCAAAGTCTTCCTTATCAACTTCTACCTTGCTTCCTACCTCCTCGTATTCAACTTCAACTGCGGAACTCATAAAGATTATTTAGTCTTCCATTTTTTTAACTTCTCACGCTTCCAGCTCGATGCTTCTGACTTTGGAGACCCCGTCGTTCATTGAGACGCCGTAGGCTCTCTCAGCGTGCCTCACAGTTATCTCGTTGTGGCTGATCACGATGAACTGGCTTTCCTCTGCATAGTCTTTCAGCAGCTCTGAAAGCTTCTTAGAGTTCTTCTTGTCCAGCGCGGCGTCTATTTCGTCCATTATGTAGAAAGGAGCTTCTCGTTGCTCCAGGATTGAGAATATGAATGCGATCGCTGTCATTGTTTTTTCTCCTCCGGAAAGCGCCTGGATTATATGCGGGTCTTTGTTTGGAGGCGCCGCTCGGATCTTCAAGCCTTTGTCGAGGTCGTCGTCTTCCAGTACGAGCTTGGCTTCTCCTCCGCCGAACAGTTTTTCGAATATGTTGCTGAAGGATTCCTGCATGTCTTTCAGTGTGTCCATGAAGCAGTCTCTTTTCTTCTCCTCTATGTTTGCGATCATATCTTCGATCTCCAGTTTCTCCTGCCGGATCTCTGAGACCTTTTGCTTGAACTCGTCGAACTCTTCTTTTTTCTGCTTGTATTCGTCGATAGCCCGCATGTTGACCGGTCCCATCGAGTTCTGCTTCCTGAGAACCTTTTTCTTCTTTTTCTTCAGCTCTTCAGGCGATGAGTCGAGACCTGTAAGCTCTTCCTCGCTGAAGTCGTACTCTTCCTGATCTTCTTTAACGTTCTCCAGCTCAGCCTTTAACCTGGCCTTCTTGCTGCCGACGTCGTCGATCTTAGTCTCCAGCCGCTGCTTTTCGCTGTACTTGTCCTGTCTCTCCTCTCTCAGATCTTTTAGCTGGTCTCTGAGTTCTTGTTTCTCGTTTCTAAGCTCTTCATCCGTTTCCTGTTCCTCTTCCTTCCGTTCCTTCATCTGTTTGAGCTCTGCTATATCTTTCTGAAGTTTTTCGATCTCTTTCTCGACTTCTTTCTTTTCTTTCTTTTTTTCCTCGGGGTCAAGCGATTCTGACAGCTTTCTGTTCTTGTTGCCTCTTTTCTTCTTTTTCTTGCCTCCGCTCATTGCTCCGCCGCGGCTCATGACGTCTCCGTCCAGTGTAACTACTCTGATTCCATCGATATCTTTGACTGAGTCCAGGTCTTCCGCGATCAGTGTGTCTGAGAAGACGTGGTTGATTGCGATCTCGTATTCGTCGTTGTAGTTGACTAGATCGGCTGCGAATCCTATTACGCCTTTCTTTTTTTCCGCCATCTGGCTTTTGGCGCTTCTGGATCTGTCTTTTATCTTGTCGAGCGGTAGCATCCGGGCTCGACCGATGCTTTCCCGTTTAAGGTAGTTGATTGCGTCTACAGCGGTTTCTTTGTCTTCTACGACTACGTCGTTCATGTGTCCGCCGGCTGCTGTTTCTATTGCGACCGCGAACCGGTTTTCTGCCGATATAAGGTCTTGGAACGCTCCGATTATCTTGTCGTTGTCGAGTGATAGAACGGCGTTGACTGCTTTTGAGCCTTTGTTGCTTCTTTTACTCATTTTTTCCAGGTTTTTGATGGTGTCTTCCAGGTCTTGTACTTTTTCGCGTTTGTTCTCGATCTTTCCTTCTTTTTTCTCTATCCTGTTCTCCAGGTGCTGGACGTCGGAGGTTCCCTGTGTCTGTTCTTCCTCGATCTCTTCTATACGGTTCTGTTTTTCGTCTATCTTCTGGTCTAGTTCTTCAAGCTCTTCTTCCAGCTCGTCTATCCGTTCTCGCTTGTCTGAGACGTCCGTGTTTATGTTTGCTAGCTGGTTGGAGAGCGCTCTTTTCCTGACTTCCAGTATTGAGGCCTCCAGTTTCTTCTTTCGTTCTTCGAGCTCTCTGTACTGTACTGCTAGTTCTTTTTCTTCCTTCAGCTTCTTTAGGTGTTCTTTTTTCTCCTGTAGCAGTACTTCTTGTTCGTCCAGTTTTCGTTCTACTTCTTCCAGGTCTTCTTCGGCTTTTTGTTTTTCTTGGTCGAATTTGGCTACTCCTGAGAGCTCGTCGACTACTTTTCTTCTTTCTACATCGCTCTGTTCTACTATCTCGGTTACTTTGCCTTGGCGTACGAAGTGGTAGCCTGAGGGGTCGATGTTGGCTTTGTCCGCGATCCTGTCGATCTTCTTTTTTTTGCAGTTGGTGCCCTGGAACTTGTACATGGAGGAGCCGGCCTGAGTAATTTTTCTCGCTACCTTGATTTCGTCGGCTTCTTCCTCGTCTTCCAGGAACTCGTCGAAGATGCCTGAGGTGTTGTCAAGTGTGACCGTGACTTTG
>JBDGSH010000092.1:2999-5547 GCA_042217665.1 Candidatus Nanohaloarchaea archaeon | reverse complement strand
AGGCGTTGATTTGGATTTGGTCGGGTGAGAAGCCTTCTTCTTTGAGTGCGTCTTTGATTCTGCGGGTGTGGTCGCCTTGGAGTTGGATTTGTCCGTTTTTGGCTGTTCCGCCGCATGCTAGTTTTGATTTGAGTGTGGAGGCGAGTTCTTCGAGGTCTACTTCGTCTTCTAGACCTTCTACTATTGTCATTTCTTTGCCGAAGCTTCTGGAGTCGAGTTTGACTGTGATTTTTTGTTCGCCTTTGGCGATTGAGTCGCAGACGCAGAGGTCTTCTGGCATCCCGCATTTGGGGCATGTTGATTCTGCCATTAGTTGTGACCTCCGGTTTGTGGTTGTAGAAGAAGTGTTGGTGTGGTCATCGTTGGTATTGTTAGTTGTTGCGTTCGTTGAGAACTGTTTTTATGCGTGCGATTGTTTTTTTGATCTCGTTGAGGCGTCCAGGGTTTTCTGCGAAGCCTCCTGTTTCGATCTGGCCGCGTTCTTCTACGATTTCTTTCTGTAGGTCGTTCATTTTTTCCTGGAGCTCTGATTTGTCCATTTCTCTGATTTCTTCGGTTCTGAGTATTGCCACTGTATTCACCTTGTTTGCTTTGTTTTTATTCCTTCTTGTTTTCCAGCCAGTCTGTGAAGGTTGTACGGTTTTTGTTGGCTTCTTCGGCTTCTAGTGCGGCTTCGAAGTCAGGGTTCTCCATCTCTTGAAGCATGTCCTTGGCTTCTTGGATCGTGCCGGAGACGATCTCTTCGTAATCTGTTTCTTTTGACCCGGTCTCCGCTTCTGATTCTGTTTCGGCTTCTTCAGCCTCTTCGTCTGTCTCTGGTTCCTGTTCGTTTTCCTCGGCTTCTACGTTTTCGCTTTCTGGTTCTTCCTCTTCTTCTGAGCCGGTTTCTTCTTGTTCTTGGATGTCTTCGTTTTCGTAGACTTCTCTTACTTCGTCTACACTGATTTCGCTGGTTTTGATGTCTTCCAGTTCTTCTATGGCTCTTTCGATTTCTGCTGCGGTCATGTTTTCTGCTTCTTCGATGATTTCTGCGATTCTATCTGTTTTTGCGACTTCTGCTTCGTCTTCCAGTGTTTCGTGCATCAGTTCTTTTTCTACGTCGACGTCTCTGTGCATGAATTCTGGCATTTCTTTCATGAGGCGTACTTTGACTCCGATTGCGCCTGGCTTGGTCCGTGCGAGTTTGTATCCTGTGTCGACGTTTTGTTTGGCGGTGTCTCCGCAGATTTTTACGTATCCGAACGAGAATTTTTCTGTTCTTCCTCTGTTACCGCTTAGTTTTCCTGTGATCTCTATTTCTGCTCCGATGATTCCTGCTTCTTTGATGCGTCTTAGGTATGTGTAGCCGACTCTCTTGGCTTGTCCGCCTTTTTCAAGCCAGTCTGCCATTGATTGGGCGACGACTTGGGCGTCTGCGTCGGGTTCGTCGATTTCGTTGACTTCTATCTGCGGGTTTTCGAAGTCGAAGTCTTTCTCCATTTTTTCGGTTAGTTCCTGGATTCTGCTTCCGCCTCTGCCGATTACGAGGCCTGGTTTTTGTGCGTATACTACTATTTTGGTTGATGTCGGTGTTCTTACGATGTCGGCGTTTGAGTAGCCTGCGCCTTCTAGTTCGTCCTGTAGGAATTCGTGTAGTCGGACTTTGCGGGCGCCTTTTTTGACAAACTGTTTTTCCTGCATGAGTATCCCTTACTGTTCTTCTACGATTATTTTTAGGTGTGTGCTTTTGAGTTCGCGGCCTCTCTGGTTTTTAGGTGTCTGGAAGCTGGGTCCTTGGTTTGATATAACGTTTTTGACTTTTAGGCTGCCAGGGTTGAGGCCTTCGTTTTCTGCGTTGCTTTCGGCTTCTTCAAGTTTTTCGAGCGTGGTTTCTGCGGCTTTAACCGGGTATTTTGCTTTTCCGTTTCCGGATCTGTGGCCTGCTCCGGAGTCAAACTTGGTGTAGGGTACCGGAAGCTTTTTTTCCGTGACTTTTTCCAGCTTGTTCTTGGCTTTCTCAACCGTGTCGCCTTTGATGAAGCGGCCGATCTCTGTGCTGTCTTTCCAGGAGATCCGCAGGTTTTTCCCGACTGCTTTGGCTTGGTGTGGCTCTGTCTGAATTCCCATTATCGGAACTCACCGGAGTTTCTGGTAAGGCTGATCTTTGATTTTCGCATTTGAATCACTACTTGAGCGGTACGTGTTGGCTGGAACGTGTTGCTCCGAGTCCTGGAGCGCTGTGTTCCACTTTTTTCCGGGTTTTAGCGAACTCTCCTAGGTAGTGGCCGAGCATTTCTTCCTCTACTTCGACTTCGATAAATCTCTGGCCGTTGTATACTTCGATGGTCTTCCCAACCATTTTTGGAACTATTATCATGTCTCTTTCGTGGGTTTGAACCCTGTCTTTTTCTTCAAGGTCTTTCAGAATCTTTTTCTCGTTTTCTCTGAGCCCTCTGTTTATTTTTCTGCGTCCTCTTGCGTCCAGAAGCTCTGCGAACTGGTTTAGATTCATCTGTTTGAGTTCGTTAAGTGTTTTGCCTCTGAACCTGAATTCTTCGTCTTCTGTCAT
>JBDGSH010000092.1:0-2899 GCA_042217665.1 Candidatus Nanohaloarchaea archaeon | reverse complement strand
TTTTTGCCGCTGCTCTTGGCTCCGATGTTTCCTACCTTGGAGCCGGGTGATGCGTGGCGTGAAACTGTTTTTGGCTGTCCTGGTTTTGCTGATCCACCGAATGGGTGGTCTACTGCGTTCATAGCTACTGCGGAGACCTTTGGGTAAGGTTTGCCGCGTGCTTTCATTGCTTTGTGTTTGTTGCCGGCTTTGACGAACGGTTTGTCTTTTCTTCCGCCTGCTGCTACTTTTCCGATTGTGGCGCGGCATTCTGTATCTAGTTTCTTGAATTTTTTGGATGGTAGCTGGATTCTTGTGCCGTCAGCTTCGTGTGTTACGACGAATGCGTATGTTCCTGATGCTTTAACAAGTTTTCCGCCGTCTCCTGGCTGGAGTTCGATGTTGTGGATCGGTACTCCTTCAGGGATTTCTCCTACCGGCATTGTGTTGCCTTCTTTGATCTCTGCGGAGACACCTATCTGTATTTCGTCGCCTACTGCCAGGTTTTCAGGTGCTAGAATGTTTCTTTTTTCGCCGTCTTCGAATTCTACTACTGCTACCGGCGCTGTCCTTGAGGGGTCGTGTGCGATGTCGATTACTTCTCCGACTGTTTCATCGGTTCTGTGTTCGACGTCGCCTCTGCCTCTGTGGCTGTTGGCCTGGTAGTTCGGCGAACCTTTTCCGCGTCGCTGTGATCTGATTGGGCTTCCCATTTTGAAAACACCTTTTTTACATCATGCCTAGTTTGGCTGCTACGTCCATCGCATCGTCTGATTCGCTGAGCCGGACGTAGGCTTTTTTCTTGGCCTGTGGAGTAATCGAGGTGTTGACTTTTTTAACCGTCACATCGAAGATGGTCTCCACGGCGTCTTCTACCTGGTTTTTGTCTGCGTTAAGATCTACTATTAGTACGAGTTTGTTTTCTTCGTCTACCTGGTCCATCGCTTTCTCTGTCATGTGCGGGTTCTCTATCACTTCCCATGCGTCTTTTTCTTTCATTTCTTTGTTCACCTGTAAAGCTCTTCTTCTTCAAGTTTTTCTACAGCTTTTTGGCTCCAAACAACCAGTCTTCCCGGCTGCGCTCCCGGCGCCAGTTTCTCAGCGTTTAGCTGGTTGACCAGTGAAACGTCTACGCCTGGAAGGTTGGCTGCTGCGTCTTTAACACCGTTGTCTTCCGCGACAACAAGTAGAGGCCCGGTTTTTCTCCTGTATTTTCTGCCTCTTGATGTTCCTCGTCCGCTGCGAACCTTTTTCTCTTTTACTCTTTCCAGTTCGTCTTCAAGCCCAAGCTCTTCCAGTTTGGATTCTAGTTGTTGGGTTTTTTCTATCGAGCTGATGTCTTCTTCGATTATAGGTAGTTCGCCGCTGTATTCATGTTTTTCTGCGACCAGTTCTTCGTCCATGGACGCGCTGATACCGCTTCTGATTGCTTTGCGTCTTTCTTTGTCGTTGATCTCTTCTTCAAACTCTTTTTCGGCTTTAGGGCCGTGAGCTGTGCGTCCGCCTACCGTGTTAGGTGATTCGGCGCCTTTCCAGTAGAACTGTTCTCCACGCGCTAGAAGCGCTTTACGCGGTACTCGGGACATTCCTTTTCCTTTCTGGCCTCTGAACGCGTTGTTTCTTTGAACCATCCGTGTTACGTGTTTGTTTCCTGCTTCCGGATCTGTTCCGTAGCTTTGACGGTTCTTGGACTGGATTGAAAGCACTGCTCTCTTGATTATGTCCGGTCTTACTCTTTCGTCGAACTGAAACGGTAGCTCCATTATTCGAAACACCTCCGTGTTTCTTCAAAGTCAGAATCTTTGATTCTCACTGTTTATCACTTGTTGATGTGTGTTATTTCTGGGTTTCCGGGTTTTCCGTCTTTTCTGAGCGCGGTTCGCAGCCGTACAAGTCTTCTTGATGGTCCGGGAACCGAGCCCTTGACTATAATATAGTTTGAGTTGACTTCTCCGTAGTTCTTGAATCCGCCGTCTCTCTGGACGTCTTCAGGGTCGTCTCCCTGTTTGAGGATTCGTTTGTTGTGTTCTGTTCTGTTGTTGAATCCTTGTTGGCCGGGTAGAGGTACTTTCCATGAGAGCGTGTCAGGGTGCCATGGACCGACGTTTCCGGCTTTTCTCCGTTTTTTCTGGGTCTTGTGTCCCAGTTTTTTGATTCCGTATCTCTGTACAGGTCCTTCGGTTCCTTTGCCTTTGGATACCGCTACAACGTCTGAGAAGTCTCCTTCGTCGAAGACGTCCGCGAACTCGACCTGTTTGCCGATCATCTCTTCAGCGTACTCTACTCCTTCTTCAACTGTGCCTCCGATACCGAGTTCAAAGTTTGCGGCTTTAGACTTGGAGAGACCGGTTTCCTGAGGCTGTGTATGTACAAGAAGCGTTACATCGCTTATTTCATCAATATTTTCTTTAGCTTTCTCCAGGTTCTCCATGTTACCTTCTTTCGGAACATCTACTGCTTCCTGCAGTTCTTTGGCAGGGCTTTCGGTCCAGACTTCTGTGAAGGCTTGTTTACCTGAGTTCATGTCTTCTGTGTAGAATCTGGCTCCGTAGACTCTGAGAGGAGGTGCTTCCAGTATTGTTACTGGTTCTGCGATTTCCTGTCCTTTTGTAGCTCCTTCTGTGTCGTCGATCATTAGGACTCGGGTCATTCCGACTTTGTATCCGGCGAAGCCCAGCGGCTTGACTTCTTCAGTATCTTCCCATGTGGAAATATCGGGGTAGATCCTGTCAGCTCTGACCTTGGGCTTGTACCCGAGCGAACCGCTTCTTGGTACGTTTACCTGAGACATATTTCATTGATCACCTTACAAACTTTATAAACACAGCTTCAGCTCTAGTTGAAACTGTTTTCACCTGCAGAGGCCTCCACCACAAGCAGAGGCATGCACCCTCCAGAAGTTGGAGAGTAAAAGAAAAGT
>JBDGSH010000091.1:0-4289 GCA_042217665.1 Candidatus Nanohaloarchaea archaeon | reverse complement strand
AAACTAAATTCCTTGGCTACATACCAGATGAAGAACTTGTCGACTTCTACAACTCCATAGACCTCTTCATCTACCCATCAAAATGGGAAGGCTTCGGCCTTCCACCTATAGAAGCAAAACTTTGTGGGTGTGAGATAAAAATCACAGAAGATAAAACAGGGTTAGAAGAGCTTAATGAAAATAGCAATAATAAATGACGCAGATCCTCGTTCTGGAGTAGGAAAGTATGGATATAAGCTTGCAGAAGAGCTCTCTGAAAATTTTGAAGAAACTGAATCAGACCTCATCCAGAAACAGTATTATCAAAAGCCGACATATCAGGCAGATTCATATATTCAAGGCGTGAAGCTTCCGTTTCTAAATAGAACTGTAAATGATGTTCTTGGTCTTTTTTCTTTCTCAGATAGAGATAGAGAGGATTATGACGTAGTACATTTCAATACGTTGAAGGGTGTAAACCCTAAAGAGGGAGACTTCGTTACGGTTCATGATTTAATGCCGATTAAAATTCCTGAAAATTATTCAAAATATCATAGATGGCGGTTTAAGAAAAACTTGGAGAAAACAGAAGGTTGTAACGTCATATGTATTTCTGAAGAGACGAAAAAAGACTTCAAAGAGTGGAAAACATTTCCAGTAAAGAATATTTTTGTGATACCTAACGGTGTAGATACAGAAGTATATAGAGACAGACCTAAAGAAGAATCTAAAGAATACTTCGGTTTGAAGGAGGATAAGAAATATCTTCTACACGTTGGATCTGATGAAAAAAGAAAAAACCTGCCATTTCTGTCAGATTTGCTCGAAAAATTGCCTGAAGAGTACACCTTAATCAGAATAGGGCCAGAGGTAAAGGAGTTACCTAAGTCTAAAAAAAGGATTATCTACTTAGACGACTTGACAGAGAAGGAAATGTCTAAAGCATACAATGCATCAGATTATCTATTACTACCCAGCACATATGAAGGCTTTGGAAGACCCGTAATTGAAGCGCTTGCATGCAAAACCCAAGTCATAAAATCTAGGAAAAATCTTCCAAACTTT
The DNA here is from genome assembly GCA_042217665.1 of Candidatus Nanohaloarchaea archaeon. GTDB lineage: Archaea > Nanohalarchaeota > Nanosalinia > Nanosalinales > Nanosalinaceae > JBDGSH01. The sequence continues at coordinate 3,245 of JBDGSH010000091.1, read as the reverse complement.
GAATCGGCTATAGAGCTTGAGCTCGAAATTGAAAGTTGGAAAGAAACAATAATTTCTCAGAAAGAAGAGAAAATAGCAGAATTCGATCACAGTTGGAAGTCGGTAGTGAATAGATTAAAAGAGGTTTATTCTAATGAAGTTTGATTTTGGAATTATATTTGTAAATGTCGCAAAAGTTTATAGAAAATTTATTTATTCCAATTTCAAAGGAGTTAGAGGTATAACGAAAATAGGTCAAATACTTGATAATCTTGCAATAAATTTTTCTTTGAAAGAAATTGATGCGGGATATAAATATGAAATAGATGGCGTTGAGATAAAAATGATAAAAAAAAGACATTTCGAAGAAATAATTCTAAAAGATTTGATTCAAGGCTATACTAAGAAGAGAAATATTCAAAAAAGTGATACAGTGGTAGATGCAGGAGCTTATCCAGGAGGATTCACTATTTTTGCGGCGAAGAAAGGGAAATCGGTAGTAGCTCTTGAACCAGATAAAAAAAATAGCAACATTCTTAGAGAGAATTTAAAATTAAACGGATTAGAAAATGTAGAGATAATCGAGAAAGGATTATGGAGTGAAGAGACTGAGCTCTCTTTTAATTCTAATAAAGAGGCTTCTTCGATAGATCAAGATGGGAAAAATAAAATACAAGTAACTAAGTTAGATAATCTAAGCAATAAGTTACAAAACATTGATTTTGTCAAGATGGATATCGAAGGTGCTGAGTTAGAGGTTATAAGATCTAGTTCAGAGGTTTTAAAGAGTGTTAAGCCTTTTTTCTCTATTGCTGCTTACCACAATGTTGGAGGAGAAAAGTCTGCTAAGCAGTTAAAGGCTATATTTGACGAAAAAAATTATAACTGGGAATCAGGTCATAAACCTCATCTAACTTTATGGGCTTGGTATGATGAGGAAGGATGAGATAGACAAAATGTTTGAAAATAATCTCAAAAATTAGTAAGGATTTAACAATAAAGGATTTAACAATAAGCTTGGAGAATATTGAATATGAGCGATGTTCCTGAGTTATATGTATGGGAGGAGAGATTTTGGGAACGAGAGGTTGTTAACTAAGGAAAGGTGGCCTGAAATAATTCAGGATTCGGATTTCGAAGCATATTATTATGGATCTAGAATGGAGCATATACTGCATAGGTTAGGAGATTTTAAATTAAGCCATTTAATCAGATTGATAAAAGGTATGAGGCCTATGATATTAATTCATCAGGAATAAGGTTGAGCATTATGAAAGAAAAAAACGATTTATTAGTAATAGGATTGGATGGTGTCTCCCCAGAATTACTTGAATTAGAGGAGATGAAAGACGTTAAGAAGTTAGCGGAAGAAGGAGTTTTTTCTCCTCTTTTAAGCACAGAGCCTCCTGTCACTGGTCCAGCCTGGGCTTCTTTCCAAACAGGGAGCAAGGTTGAAAACCATGGGTTAAGGGATTTTGTAGAATACGACGAAGAATTAAATCCGAGAATATACTCTGGGGAGGATATCTCTTCGAAGACATTCTTTGAACATCTAGATGAACAAGGGCTAGATGTTTTTCTCTTGAATTTGCCTTATTCCTTTCCTCCGAAGATTGAGGGGGATGTTGTCTCCTCCTTTTTATGGGCAGGAGATAATGAGTATGTTTTTTCAAGTAATGGAGCCTTAGAAGCTCTAAAAAGTTATGAGAAATCTCCAGAGCGGTACGAAAATAATTTGAAGTTTTTTGAAGAAATTGAAGGTATTTTTGAGAGTAAAAAAGAAGTTTTAGAGGAGTTAGATTTAAATGGTTATGAATTCGCCTTTGTTTTATTTAGTATTACGGATTGGATAAGTCACAGGGTCTATGGGGATCTTATTAGAGGTCAAGATAATGAGGAAACTAAAAAAGCTAAGGAACTCTTAAAGAAAGTTAACAATACTGTCAAAGATCTTTCGGAAGACAATGAAATAATGATTATTAGTGACCACGGGTTTAAAGAGTATGAAGGCGAGTTTAGGGTAAATTCTTGGTTGGAAGAACAGGGATATTTAGAAATTTCGAAGGAAGGTGAGGAACTAGGATCTGTACATGAGATGACGTCTAATGAAAATAAATTTAATATATCAAATCTGGCTGCTCTGTTGAGGACTAATGAGAAACTTTATAGCGTAGCGAGTAATATTTACAGACTTTTGGAAGACTATTTACCTTTTAACGTTAAAGTCCGTGACAAAATTGATTTAGGTGCTACAGATGCTTTGTGTTTGAGTTCGGAAGAAATGTGCATACACATCAAAAATGAAGAGGTTGTGAAAAATATAACTAGGGATTTAGACAAACTGAACTCGATTCAATATAATTTCAAAGGAGATAATTTGATCCAGCTTTCTAGCGAGGAATACAACATAGTTTCTTCTACAAGAAAGCCTGTTTTTACCAAAGAGCCCGTCAACTGGCATCATAAAGAAGGCATATTCATCGCAAACGGCGAATCTTTCGAGGAAAAGGACTTGGATAAGGCGAGGCTCATTGATATTGCCCCAACAATTTTGGCTCATTTTGGTTATAAGTCGGATTCTGATGGAAAGATATTGCCGATAATAAAAGATAAAGAACTACAAAAAATCGGAGAGGAAATAGGTGATATAGATTTCTAAGGTATTGATAGTTGCTTTTGATGGTCTAGATAAAAATTTAATAGAAGAATATAATTTGAGTAAGGTTTGCCAAGATGAATTTGGTACTATTGAAAATTCAGAAGGAATTAACCAAATTGTTACTGATGAACTGTATGCTAGTTTCATAACTGGAAAAACTTATAGAAGTCATGGTGTTATGGGACTTGGAAGACCTTCAAGTGACTTAATTGATAAAATTGAAAAACTGGATAGATATTGGATATTTAGGAAGTCAAGAGGCTTTAGAAAGAAGTTCTATAAGCTGGCTCCGCTGATAAACTACTCTACTAGAAAGTATAATAAAAAAGACATTAGGTCTGATACAATTTTTGAGAAGTTGCAGAACTCTTTAGCGATCGATATCCCATCTTATAATGTCGGTTATCACATTAAACTATTGGAAGTTTTGGAGCAAGGCAATTTAGAAGAAGCTGAGAAAGAATTACAGAGATTTACTAAATGGAAGAAATGGGAGCTTTTCGATGAGATGGAGAAGGATCACAGTCTAATTATGGCGCACTTCCACAAGCCAGATCATATCCATCACTGGTACTGGGAAGTCGGGAAAATGGATAAAGTGGAAGAG
>JBDGSH010000090.1:0-2402 GCA_042217665.1 Candidatus Nanohaloarchaea archaeon | reverse complement strand
TCGAAAACGTATACATCTGCAGGCGCTGCAACGCGAAGAACAAGACCGACAACCCGGAAGATTCCACGTGTAGGAAATGCGGGTACCCGCACCTCAGACACAAGAACGAGCAGTTCGCAGGATAATTTATGCTGTGGGCGGTTCTTGCAGCTCTTTCAGGCATCTTTTTTGGAGTGCTTGGCGTAATCGGAAAAGAGCTGATGCAGGAAACCTCCAGCCTGGCATACACCACCGTCTACACTGCAGTAGCCACGACTCTTTACCTGCCTTTCTTCCTTTACTTCATCTCCTCCGGCAGAGCTAGTTTTAACACGACTGTAATCGCCGCATTCGCTGTCTCCGGGGCCGCGAACATTGCAGGTTTTCTCTCATACAACCAGTCCATCAGCATGGGAGATCTTTCAGAGGAAGTTCCACTCGCCAAGCTAAACCCATTATTCACCGCGATGATCGCAGTTCCTCTACTCGGGGAAAACCTCTCCCTACTCAACGTTTCCGGGATACTGCTGGTGATCGCCGGAACCTTCACAGTACTTGTTAACCCGCTACGCCTTGTCTCCTCCTTAAAACAACAGGAAAGCCTTAAGCCCGCATTGATAGCAATTTTCTCCGCAGTGATATTCTCCGTCGCCGCTGTCGCCGACCGCTTCGCCACCCAGATAGTCGACCCGAAAACATACACCATGATGATCTACAGCTTCATGTTCGCCGGCTACCTACCGTTACTGGATAAACAGGAAAGCAAATCCTACGAGACAATCAAAAACCAGTTATTGAAACACCCCAAGCTCTACCTCGTATCAGGCATGATGGCGGTCGCTGCATCCCTCATGATCTTCACCAGCTTCTCAATGGCACCCGCCTCAAAAGTCATTCCGCTTCTACAGCTCCAGGTACTGGTCTCGATAATTGCTGGAGGCAAACTCTTCAAAGAACAAAAAATAATGCGGAAAACACTTGGCTCAACCATCATGATAACCGGGATACTCTTTGTAATGCTGTAGAAAACCTCTTGATTTAAGAAAATTCCCTACCTCAACCACTTCATACAGCAAGGCCCCGTTAGCTCAGCTGGCCAGAGCACGTCCTTGGTACGCCTCCAGTCACGGAGTGCGGCACGCTCCAAGGCATTCTGCGAATGCCTTTCAAAAACAAGGCCTTATCGGCTACAGGCAACGAAAAGGACGAGGTCCCGGGTTCAAATCTCGGACGGGGCTCTTATTACTTTGGGTTCAAAACCCTGTTAGTTCACGGCTCTGGTCTTTTGCCGAGTTCTATTTCTACCTGTTGTTTTTGTCCGTTTCGTAGGACTGTGACTGTTATTTTCTGTCCGGGACTGGTTTGTGTTGCGAGGTAGCTGGAGAGTTCCTGTCCTGAATCTATTTTTCGACTGTTTCTGCGTTCTGGATGACGTGGTGGTTAGTTACGATATGACCTTTTTTGTCGTAGATGAATCCTGATCCTTGAGAGCTTCCTCCTGTCACTGTAGTAACTCTCAACGACACTACGGAATCCATTAGGTTCTGGTATGCTTCTTTGTAAAGCGTGGAGTTGGGATGTTGTTGAAGTGAAACTTGGTCTGTGTTTTTAGCTGGTTCCGTATCTATCTGGTTTGCCGAGTATCCTCCTACAACTCCAGCTATCAAAGAGAAGGTTATCGAGATCATTATTACGTGCTTTTGATCAAGTTCGTAGTCCACTAAAAAACCACCTAAAATAGAGATGTTGAAACTAAAAATTATCTATATTAAACAGGTTTAGATGTTGCTTGTCTATCTCTTTCTTTCACATTACTCTCCTGCTCCAGTTGAAACGCTGGAGTTCTATCGTTATTATTGTTGGAAATTGTTTCTGTGTTGTCCGCTTTGTCGGTTAAGCTCTGGGATACTCCTGTATGTAATCCTGTATCAGGGTTGTTGGTTACTCCCACCATAGCTATTCCGAGACCGAGTAAGAGGAATGACGTGGCCATTAGTTTGTCGATTTTCTCCAGCACAGAGAATCACCTTTATTTTAGTTTCCACGCCATTCTTTCAGGCAGTTTTTGTGGGTGTAGCCTTCACTGGTTGTCAGGTAGTTGTGGCTGGTTCTAACTCTTTCTCCGCAGATCAGGCATTTACCCAGTTTTTTGCCTTCTGTGCTTCGGGAGGTTCGGGTTTTGAGTTTTTCTATCGTCTTTTGTTCGGAGAGCACAGTGTCCAACATATTCTGTTCACCTTCTGTCCAAGTAATCTGTTTCTTGTTTAAAAGGGGTTGTCCGAACTCTGTTCCAGTCTATACCCAAGTTAGACCCAATTTCGCCCCATTTTCCCCCTACAGTATTTAACGGTGGTGATTTTGATTAGTGAATTGTGATAATATGTTAGACGAACTTTCAGATAAGGGAAGGTATGGTCTGGCAG
>JBDGSH010000009.1:0-2757 GCA_042217665.1 Candidatus Nanohaloarchaea archaeon | reverse complement strand
ACGGGATGAGGTGGCTGCCCCAGAAATATCCGAAGATGTTGCCCCACCACTCCGGCGTGAACTGGACGTGAACCACGTCATAACCAGAAACACGGTAGGAGAGAATCAAGGCCTTCAGCAGAGAGACAGTCCGGAACAGTTCTATCCTGTCGAGCTCCACCCTGTCATTCAGCTCATCCACCAGGAAATCAGTGTACTTCTTTACGCCGTCCTTCTCAGGCCCGGGGGCTATCATGGCAACTTTCAACATTCACTCTCCCCAGCTATGTCGGCTATCGCATCTCTTAAGATTTCATAATGTCTCTCGCTTAAGTTGAGGTCTAAATCACTTGGCTCAGGTATATTCTGAATCGGTAAACAATACCCCTCCGGAAGTACCTCTGTAGCACCTATCCCCTGTCTGACGAAACAGGGAGTACCGGCCATTATCATCTCCAATGGCACCAGACCAAAGTTTTCATCTTTTGAGGGATAGACGCCAAATTTCGCTCCGGAAATTAAATCACCCAGTTGATCGTCCGGCACAAATCCTAGAAACTCTACCTCTACATCCTTCTTTTGTGCTTCCTGCTCAAGCTCTTCCCTATAATCCTCATTTTTCACAGAACCTGCAAACTTGATTTTTTCGTCTCGGCCCTCCATCTCCTCCAATACCCGTCTCAGGTCTTTGTAAGGCGCTACTCTTGAAATCACCAATGCATAGTCTCTGTTCTCATTTTCTCCTCCCATATCTCTGATAGGGGGATGTAGGGGGCTTATCTTGTCACTGGAACCAAAGATTGGCTTGATTGCTTCCTCCATCGTCTTTCTAGAATTCGTGAATATTCTGTCAGCGGCCTGGAAAGCTTTCCTATCCAGAGGTCTTAGGTATAGTCCAGCTACCCTTGAAATTAACCGGACTGGCAGTGAAATATCCTCTTTTCTTCCCTGAGACTGAGATAGTTCCTCGAGATAAAGCAAATCGCTGACGTTGTGCATGTACCATATCACCCCTAATCCGTACCGTTCCTTAGCTCTGTAGGCCAAAATTTCGGTTAAATCTTGATGACAAATGACTATGTCATAATCTTGGAGGAATGACGGGTCCGCCAAGGCGGGAGATATGGTGTTGAAAGTTGTTGAAAATGGAGCGTTAGATGTCAAAGAGCGCCCGTATTCGAATATATCCAAGTCTTCCGCTATATCTGGAAATACATTTTCATCGTACCTCAGACACCAGAAATCTGCCTCCAGTTCTTGAGCCTGCATCATGCTTACCAGTTCTGCGCCATTAGATCTTACTACGTCGTTCTGCAGCACAGCTATATCTAAATCGTCTATTCCTGTCATTCTCTTACATCCCAGGGAACCTTTCGCAGAGGGGTGAAATCCATATTGTCAGGATGGCCATATAGACCATTTTCTCCCACCAGATTGCCGTGATCAGAGGTTATGACTGTCCTGCCTTCGGTGCTCTCTACCAACCGCTCTGCGTAAGGGAGAACAGCTTCTAGATTTTGGCGATAGGCCGACCATACCTCTTCTTGCGCATAGTCGCCGTTTTCTGCTCTGTCCCATATAGAGGCGCTTTGACCTTCACTGAGCCATCCTTCGCTATCTGCAAAACCCTCGTCATCGAAGCCTATAAATGGATAATGAGGCTGGATGAAGTGGATTATCAGCTTTTTCTCGGGAAAAAGTTTCTGCGCGGTTCTCGCTATATCCGCCACATCCTCTGGGAGTACCGTTCCTTCCTTTTTGTTCCACCTGTCTTGAAAGACGTCAAACTTGGTATGAAAAGGATTACCTCTGTCAATCAGTTCCACCAAGAACCTGTCGGAGAAAAACGGGTTGGCGGATATGTAAACGATATCCGAAAAATCTCCCTCCGAAAAAGTTCTTTCTATATACTCTGTTGTTGTGCTACCGAGCGAAATCCGGCTTTCGACCTTCTCTCCAATTACTTCCTCGTAAAGATCATGCCGACACGCATCCAGAATTATCAAGGTCTTCCAGTCTGTCATGCTGAAAATCGACTCGGGGTCCTTATTTATCTCCTCGATTCCTTTAGCTGCAAGTCTTTTCAGAAACAGAAGCACCCTATGTGAACCTCTCCAATCCTTGATATGAGGGAACAAGCTGTTCTTATAAGTCAAATAGAGATTTTTGAGAACCATGAAATAGAGAGCTTCTTTAATCTTGATAAGTGTTTGAAGTTTATGGATGATTTCAAAATCGGTTTAATTACCAGAAACCGGGCGGGAGCCTTGGAAAATACTTTACTGGATTTGAGGGAAGAAGGTTTACTTTCCAAAGTATTCGTTGTGGATGGTTCCGACGACAGAGACTCGAAATCCGTATGCGACGACTTAGATGTAGGATACCACAGACAGCAGTCTACTGGCATGACTGCGGCCCGGAACGAGGCCCTCGAGCACTGCGATTCAGAGTATATAGTTTTCATCGACGACGATGTACGGGTGTCTGATGGCTGGTACGAGGCTGTCTGCGAGGCGTTCGAGGATGAAAAAGTCGTAGGCGTAACCGGTAAGCTGGAGGGCGAGGAACTGGAGCTCGGTGGCTTCGCCAGGAAGGTCCGTGACTTCCTTTTCGGCGGCCGAGAGAGCTTCGGGGAGATATCGGATAACGGCGTTATAAACGGCGATTTCTTTTACGACAAGCGGAAGGAGGTCGATCACATGCCTGGATGCAACATGGCGTACCATGTTCCCACTCTGGAAAAAATCGGCGGCTTCCAGGAGGAGTACGATGTCGGGA
>JBDGSH010000089.1:0-15631 GCA_042217665.1 Candidatus Nanohaloarchaea archaeon | reverse complement strand
TCGGTCAGCTTTACATCCACCGTTTCATACCTCGTCCAGATCTTTTAATTCGTCCTCATTGTAGCCCATACGCTTGTTTAACTCAGCGATAGCGTTCGGACTCAATGTTTCTTCGCTATCAAGCATTCTCCGGATCGCGTACCGGATAAAATCCGAGTTAGAAGTGTATTCGCCGCTTTCAACTTTCTTCTCTACCCGTTTCTTCAGTTTCTCCGGGATCTCCACACTTGTTGTTGGCATACCAACAGTATAGGATTGAAATTTTTTATTCGTTTCTGTTGAACACTTTTTTCAGCTTTCTAGCGGGTTTATGTTGGTGACTTCTACCTGGTATTGTTGTTCCAGTTTTTCTGCGTACTGTTCGAGGTCTTGGTCTGGTTGGTTGTAGAAAGTGATCCAGTGTTTGTCGGTGTTTTCTGTTCCGTCTTGTTTTCGGGTCTTGGTTATTTCAAGGCTGTATGCGTCCGGGTGTTTTTCGTCTTTTACAGCGAGCTGTACCTGGTGTCTGCCGTTTTCTGGTTCCAGCCATCGCTTTATGTAGGTTTCAGCGTCTTCTAGTGCTTTTTCCATGTTTTGAGTTGGGTGAGAAACTGTTTTCAGTTTTATCCTAGTTTCCAGTGCGGGTCTTGTTGGTCTTTGATCTCCACGATTTCCTGTAAAACCTTTTTCTCGTGCTGGGTTGTCAGATCTTCCAGCTTCTGGAGCCGGCGGTAGTCTTCGCCTGAGAGATCTGTTAACAGTGTGTCGCCTTCCTCCAGGTTCCTGCCGACTGTTGCGTTGGTTATGGAGACCGCAACTTCTTCTCCTTTCTCTGCCTTGTCTAGAGATTCTGAGTCGCTTTGAATGCTTTTTACCCGGCCTATTCTGTCGCCTTCCGGCGTCATTACCTGGCTACCTGGCGTTAATACTCCTTCGACTATTTTTGCTCCTACTACTGCGGGTTTGGACCGGTTGAATACGTGGTCAGGCATGAAACGGATCTTTGCGGGTCTCGATGTATTGTCCAGCGCTTTCTGTTTCTGCTGGTGTTTAAGCTGTTGTTTCCATTCGCTGTAGTTTTCAACTATTTCGTAGATCACGTTGTTTCTGAAGACTTTTGCGTCGGAGCTGTCCAGTTTTTCTCTGGCCTGGTCGGTTATGTTGACGTTGAAGCCGAAGACTGCTTTTTCCTCAGGTTTTTCGTTTTCTGCTTCGATTATATCGGATTTTGATATGTCGCCGACCTCTGCTTTCTGTACAGGTATTTCTTCGTCTTCTATCTCTCTCATTACGGCTTCCAGTGAGCCAAGCGAGTCTGCTTTGACGACTATACCGTTTCTCTGGGTTTCAAAGCCTACTGATTCTAGTTCTTTCTCTACTTCTTGCTTTGCTTCTTCTATGTTTTCTTTCTGTACTGTTCTGACGGGTGCTCCGCTTATTACTCCTTCCAGGTTTTTGCCTGCGATCTTGATTCCTGATGCGGGTTTTACTTTGTCTGTTCTGTCGTATTGTTTGTCGAGCCGGATTTCTTCCAGCGGTCTTGGTTTTAGAAGAGCTCTTATCTCTGTTGTTTTTGCTCCGTTTCTTGTGCCGTAGACTAGTGTGTCTTCTTTGTTTATTGTGCCGTCGTAGTGGATTACGTCGATTGTTGTGCCGAGTCCTTGTTCTTCTGATACTTCTAGGACGTTTGCTTTGGCTTCGCCTTCGTGGACCTCGAGCTGGTCCTGCAGGTAGTTTTGTGCGAGGCCTGCGACGGTCATTAAGAGTTCGGGGATGCCTTCTCCGGTTTTGGCGGATACTGGTACGATTGCGACTTTTTTCTGGAAGTTGTCGACTCTGTCGAACCGGTCTGCGGAGATTTCGTAGCTTTCGTGGAGGTCTCCCATGAGTTCGTAGATTTTCTGGTTGAGAGATTCCTTGTTGCGGTCGTTCTGGTGTTTCAGATTTTTTGTGAACAGTGTTTCTTCGTTTCTCCAGCCGTGGAACGTGTCTATCTTGTTGAATGCGATGACGAACGGTGTTTTGGAGTCTTGAAGTATTTTTATGGCTTCTTCGGTCTGTGGCTGGATTCCCTGGTTTACGTCGATGACTAGTATTGCGATGTCTGAGATGCTGCCTCCTCGTTTTCTGAGGGATGAGAATGCTGCGTGTCCCGGGGTGTCGATGAACAGGATTCCGGGGAGCGTGAGCTCGGTGTCGAGCTGGTTGAGAATGTTGCCGCAGAGGTCTTCTATACAGGTTATTGGGACTTCTGTGGCGCCGATCATCTGTGTGATGCCGCCTGCTTCGCCTTCTGTGACGCGTGATTCACGTATGGAGTCCAGCAGCTCTGTCTTCCCTGCGTCTACATGCCCTAGAACTGTTAGTATCGGTTGGCGAGGCATCGTTCATCACTGTAGAACCTGTCTCAACGTAATCTTAAATAAACGGTGAGAAAGAAAGTAGAGAGAAACTATTTGAAAGATTGGATGGTTACTGTTCTTTTTCTGGGTAGTCGTGGCTTCTGCCTTTCTTCCAGTTTTTTTCGCATTTGCCGGAGCAGAAGAAGATTTTTTCTCCGGACTGGCGGACCAGCATCTTTCCTCTGGTCTTCTCCAGTTCTTCGCCACAGTATTCGCATTCGCTCATTTTCCATTCATCCCTCCATTTCTGTTTCTTTGATGTGTACGATGTCGTCTTCGCGGATCGGGCCTCTTGCGTTTCTGACCAGGATTTTGCCTTCTTCTCCGCCTTCGATGATTTTACAGCGGACTTTTCGTACTCCTCTGTGGCCCTGGTCTCCTATTACTTCCACGACTTTTGCTGCTGCCATTTTTTATCGCCTCTTACTGTTTGTTTTTTATTCTTCTTTGTCGAGGAGTTCCTCGGCTTTGAGTTTGATGTCTTCGACCTGTTCTTCGGCTTGTCCGGAGTTGGTGACTGCTACTGCTGCGCTCTGGACGTTGATTCCTGCCGCGAGACCTAGTTCTTCTTTGTCAGGTACGAATGTGTATCCGATGTCTTTTTCTTCGGCCAGGCTTGGCAGGTGCATCACGATTTCTTCCGGTGATACGTCTGTTGCGATGACGATGAGTTCTGCTTCGTTTCTTTCGATCGCTTTTGTTACTTCGTTGGTGCCGATAACTACTTTGCCTGTGTCGTCGGCTGTTTCAACTGCGTTATAGGTTTTCTCTGCTAGTGAGTCCGATGGGTCGAATTTTTGGTATGCCATAGTCTGTGTTTCACCTTTCGCTACCTTGGCTCATCAAGGCTTGTAGAAATACAGTGGCGGCTTAAACTTTTAATAACAGGTCAACCGGGCAACAGTTTTGCTGGGTCAGTTCTCTGCATCCGGATGGATTATATGTTCCACTTCCTTCCTGTTCTGGCCTAGCTGGTGGAGAACCTGTTTGGCGTTCTCCTCGATCTCGCGGTCCTCCTCTATCCCTCTCTCGATGCCTTCAACAGTGTTCTGGATCTCCTGCACCAGGTAATGCATCTCCTGGATCATCTGCTTGGCGGAGTCAAACTTGCTTCTTCTTATAAACAGAGGGCCTTTCTCAATCTCAGGCACATCCAGCTCCTTGGTCTCCGCCGGCTCCGGGATCTCCTTTCCGATCGCTGAGTCCTTGGATTCTCCGTGTTCCACACCTACTCCTTCAGACCTCTTTGCGTCTTCAACCGCGTCCTCGCCTTCCTTCCGCTGTATCTGAGAGTTCCGAGAACTCTGAGGCTGCTGAGACTGTTGAGGTCTCTGCGGTTGAGACTGTTGCTGGCGTCCGGACTGCGCTCCAGAACGACCCTGAGGCTCCTGGCCCTGTTCTCGTACAGGTTCCTGTCCCCGTTGAGCCATTTGTTGGTTTAGCTGATCCTGTGGCTGTTGACGCTGTTGATCCAGGCCGGGATCCTGTTGAGAGGATTGTTGCTCCGTTGGCTGCGACCGGTTTTCTGGCTGTGTTTCTTCCTGCTGGAAGCTGTCCTGAGGTGATGAGAATTTTTCGTCGAAGGATTCGCCTGAGCTGTCGAATGATCCCTGTTGAGAACTTTGGTCCGGCTGATCGAAGCTTTCCAGTCCCTGGCTCTGTGTCTCTGATTGGTTTTGGAAGCTCTGTGTTTCTTCCTGGTTTTGCGTGTCTAATCCTTGCTCCTGGAACTGTTCCTGTTTTGGTTCGCTGTCGTCGTCTCCTTCTACCAGTTCACGGATTTTCTCCATGTTTTCTTCAAGCTTCTTTTCGCCCTCGTTTCCCAGGTTGAACATTGTCTTATCGGTGAATTGTAGCTGACCGGGTTTAAATATACCGGTAGAAAAGGGAGCGGGGATAAAAATCGGTGAGAAAAATCGGGTTTATTCGTCTTCTTCGTCGGTTTCTTCCTCTGGCTCAGGTCTGTAGTCGTTTAGCTCGTACTCCATTTCTTCTCCTCTGTTCTCCTTGATCTGCTGGGCGAGAAGGAAGTAAACCATTCCAAGCGAGTTTTCCGCTTTGTTGTTGGCAGGTATTGCCAGGTCTACGTGTTCTAAACTGTTTTTGGAGTCTGCTATCGCAACTACAGGTATTTTGGCGTCGACTGCTTCGTCGATTGCCTGTGCGTCTTCTTCTGGGTCGCTGACTAAAACGACTTCCGGTTCTCTGAAGTTTTCTGAGTTGGGATTGGTTAGTGTTCCCGGCATGAACCGGCCTGCGATTCTTTCCGCGCCGACCTCTTCTGAGAATGTTGTTAGAGGTCGTTGAGCTGCTTCTTTGCGTCCTACGACCAGTATTTCTTCTGGATTGAAGTTTGATAGGAAGCTTCCGACTTTTCTGATTCTCTGATCTGTCTGGTCAAGGTTGAGTACCGCTAACTGGTTTTTCTTGACGTGGAAGATGTATTTCTCCATGTCCTTGTTTTTTCCTTTGGCTCCGATGTGGACGCCGTTGGAGAGGTATTCTTCTCTGTCGACTAGCAGCTGTTCTTCGTCGGTCATACACAGAGATAAAGGAGAAAAAGTTAAATAAGAGGGAGAGTGAACGTTAGAACTCCGCCATTTCCGGAGACTCCTGTTTGTCCCAGAGCCGGGTTAGACGGTTCAGCTTTGCGATCCTGATGTCTGCGATACCTGCTTTCAGGATCGGTGCCTCCCATTCCAGGGAGAGGTCTGAGATCGAAGGATCACAGGTTTCTCCTGAGCGGTGGGAAACCACGGGAACGTAACTGTTTTGCTGAGCCAGTTCTACTGTTTCTCGAGCGTCGGAAACTGTTCCGATCTGGTTAGGCTTAACGATCAACGCGTTGCATGAGCCCTGGTCAATCCCTTTCTGAAGCCGGTCTTTGCTGGTTACGAAGAGGTCGTCGCCTACGATCAATGCTTCGTCTTCCTGTTCCACAAGCTTCCTGTGGGTTTCGAAATCGTTCTCGTCGAACGGATCCTCGACATAGATCAGGTTGTAGTCCTCTATGAGATCCTGAACGAACTCAAGCATTTCTTCAGGCGTGTACTCGGCGTCCATCGAGTCCAAAACGTATTTTTCGCCGTTGTAGAACTCTGAAGCCGCAACGTCCAGCCCCAGCCTGGCGCCGTGTTTGTCTGCGATCTCTTTTAACGCGGAAAGGGTTTCACGGTCATCCATGTCTAGAATAAGTGCTCCTTCGTCGTTCATGCCGTGGTACTTGTCTTCGTACTCTTGTTTCATTTCCTGGTAGATCGCTGTGTTGATTTCAATGGCTTCAGGGAAGGTTTCTGCTTCTACAGGTATTATCAGGAACTCTTGAATCGCGGTGTTGCCGCCGTGTTCTCCTCCGCCGACTATGTTGGATGCGGGGTACGGGAACTTGTTGCTGTGGCTGTAGCCGGCTGCTTTTTTGAATGCAAAGCTTGAGGCGATTGATGCGGCGCCAATGTTTTCAAATTTTTCTGTTCCGTCGATTTCCTGGAGTTTCTGGTCGAATTCTTGTTGTGTCAGGTCTTCGCCTTCCAGCTGTTGTAGTTCTTGTTCAGTGGCATCTAGATCGTCGGGTACTGTGCAGTTGACTTCGTGTTCGCCTGTGGATGCTCCTGCTGGGGCTTTTCCTGTATCTCCGTTGATTTCGGCTTCTACTGTGGGGTTTGTACGGGATGTGATGATCTGCCGTAGTTCGAGAGAATCTATCTCCATGTATAGAGGCTTGAGCGGAAAGTTTAAATTAAGTAAAGAAGCGGGGGAAACGGTCTCCGGTTAAAAAGTTTTTCGGCCGTCTGTCAGTTCTCGCGTTTAACCGTGATCGGGAGTTTTCCTTCTTCCAGTTCCTGTTTCGCGATGTTTAACGGTTTTTCTTCATCCGTGTCTACGAATACCGGTGCGCCTTGCGCGATTTGAAGGCTTCTGGCGCCTAGAACTCTTGCTTTCTCGTATCTTGTCATTTCCATGTTTGTTCACCTGTTCAGCCGATGTAGCCAAGGTCTTGTTGTGTCTCCTGTTCCTGGCTTTGGCTCTGTTTGCTTTGTAGGTTTTGAAGTTTTTTAAGCACCTGTTGAGATTCCTCGACTTTCTCCTCCAGTTCGTCGTAGTCAAGATCTAGGCCGAGAATTTCTTCTATAGTGTTTAGAACTGCTTCCGTGGCTTTTGGATCGCTTAGAAGGAAGCCCGGTGTCTCTCCTAGTAGGCAGATGCCGTTGAACCCTCTTTCGTGGCCTAGGCCGAGGATGAGACCTGATGCTCCGACTATCTGACCTACGTCGTGGTCGAACTGGATGCCTACGTCTTCATAGTCTTCTCTGGCTTGTTCTGATGATGCGGCTCCGAAGACGTCCGGCTCCTCTACTACGTCGCCTGTGCCGTAGCCGCCGATAGTGATTATTTCGGATGCGTCTGCTTCTTCTACAAGCTCCATTATTTTTTCTGCGACCTCGTAGTGGCCTTGAGGGCTTGAAGCCTGTGCGTTGCCTTCGATGAAGACTAGGTCGCGGGCTTCGTCCCTTTTCAACTGGTAAATATTGTTTTTCAGCATCTTGACTGTTTTGTCGTCGTTTACGATGGTGTACGGCGGGAAGTGGTGTGAGTACAGTTCTCCGATTTCTTCCGCGTTTAAATGTTCTACCAGGTAGCTGACGGTGGTTTTTCCTATGTGGCCGATGCCTGCCAGTCCTTCGATGAATACCGAGTTTTCAACGTCCAGTTCTTTTTCGAGTTCGAGTTTGGTGGTCATAGTATTGTGTTAAACCTCTTTCTTGGTCTGTCGTCTGTATTTTCCGTACCTGTCGGGGAACGAAAACTTTGGCGGTCTAGCTTTCTCTGTTTCTTTGCCGCAGTGTTCTTTCCTGAGTGTGTAAGAATTGCATTTGGAGCATTTTTTAATCATCGGTGACTCCTAGGCTTTTTTGAAGCTGAACTCGCCGCCGAGCTCTTCCGCTTTCTTTCTTATCCTGTCAACGGCTTCGTCCATGCGTTCCTTCGCCAGCTCCTGGTTTCTGCCCCACGCTGTGATGGAGTACTGAGGTGCTGAGAGGTATTTGACTTCTACCGCCTCATCAAATTCTTCGAAAGTGTCTTTTATGCGTTTCAGGCCGTCGCCTGTGTCGTATTCAAGCTTTATCTCGCCTTCCAGCTTCTCTTTCTTCAAGTTAATGTTTTCTCTAGCTACGTCCTGGATGGCTTCGACTGTTTCGTCGGAGAAAAGCTGTTTGAGGGTTTCTTCCTGGCCTACCGAGACTTCGAAGCCTCTAAACGCTGATCCGAACTCTTTCTGCATCGGGAATACTACTTCTTCGTAGAGCTCGTCTTTTGAGAGATCGAGCTTTTCTTCCAGGTCTTCTATGAAGCTTTCTGCTTTCTGTTCTTTGTTCCAGCGCGCCATTGTCTCCCGTTTGTGGGTGTCGTTGACCCGTTTCAGCGACAGGTCTACTGAGTCGTCATCAGTGTCGATCACCTGTGCGACCGTTTTCTCTCCTTCGTCTATCTCTTTTCTGATGTCCTGTATCCAGGAGCGTGAGACCTCTGATATGTGGATCAGGCCTGTTATATCCTGGTATTCTTCGAGTTCTGCGTATGCGGAGTTCTTGTCTACGTCTGTAATGGTGACGACGACGTAGTCTCCTTCCTCCGGTTTTTGTTTGTACCAGCGCATAATCAGTGAATCCGGTGCTAGCTTTAAAAGTCACATGATGTTGAGAAGCACCGGAGCCAGGTATTTGAACAGGACGTAGTTAAACAGGATGTTTGTCGCCATGTAGGGCGCGAAGACTCCGATCCGGCCGGGAGACACTATGTAGGTCATGGCGAAGAAGAACGCGTTCAACGAGAGTACCGCAGCCATTCCTAGCTGGAGGATCGGCATTGACACCATCGCTGCTGTAGCTCCCATGACTGCGTAGCCTGGTAGAACCCATGTTATGAAAGGGCCTGTGAAGCCTCCGACTATGAAGTGAGCGAGTACCAGGAAGAACCCTGTTGCTGCGCCCGCCGCCGGACCGTACTGTGTGGCGTGAAGCACCGTTGCCAGGGTCATCAGTTCGATTCCCAGGGACTTCAGACCTGAATGTTTCACAAACAATGCGGTTAGGAACGTTGACGCGATGAGGAGCAGGGAGATGATGTAGTCGGTGAAGAACAGTACCGGGATCAGAAGAAACAACGTGATTAACAGGTATTTTTTCAGCGCGGATTCGTTCTGTTTGATCTTTGAGAAAAGTTTTTCCCGCTGCATACAGTATTATAGGTGAAAGAAGGGTTTAAAGCTTGGTTTACTCGACTTCGAGCTGTTCCACGACTTCTCCTTTGATCTCTGCTGCTCCGCCTGTCGGCTTCGCCAGTACCGTGCTGCAGACCAGGCATTCCACCTCTTCCGAGGCGTGTGAGAAGGTTTTCTGCTCGTTGCCGCATTCGCTGCATTCAACTTTTAGAAACTGTCTCGCCATTCTATCTACCTCTCGATCTCCAGTTTGGAGGTTCTTATCGGGTTTTTCGGCTTGTAGCTTTTTCCGCATTCTTTACATGTGAACTGGAGGTCTTTCTTCTCCGATGTAGGGTTTTTGCGGCCTCTGCTTCTGATAGCTGGGTTTTCGTACGGGAATGAGCCGTAGCCGTGGTCGATCTTTCTCTGGCGTTTCCTGAATTTTTTCCTGAAAGGGCTGTCGCTCACGTTGGTTACTTCTTTCACCGTCTGCTCCGTGTGTGTGTCGCAGTGAGGACAGTACCGTCTCTGTTCTTTTGGAATCTTAACCATAACTCACTCCTCGGACTGAAACTTTAAAAGGGCTTTACTCTATCGTGGTAGAGGTCGCGGACTCAAGGTTTTGAATGTTCTCCGGCGTACCTTCGAAGACTTCCGTGGGGATGCCTGAGCGGTCGATGATGGTTAACGCGACATAGTCGATCAACGCATGGTTTCCGGCTTCGCTGTTGCCTGAGACAATACTTTTCAGCTCCGAAACCGTTACCTCTTCAAGTCTCTCCGCGCCAGGTTTCTCCGGCTCCTCTGTATATACACCGTCTACACTGGTCGCTATGTAAAGCTTTGCGTCCAGAAGCTCCGCTACAGTCGCTGCAACAGCGTCCGTGGAGTAGCCGGGGACGAGACCTCCCATAACAACGTTTTCTCCTGTTGAAGCGGCTTCCTCCACCTCCTCCATCTTTTCAGGAACCCGTGGATAAGCATCCATCGCTGTTTTAAGGGTCTGAGCGTTGAGTCTTGTGGCTTTTATGCCTACAAGATCCTGTTCAGATTGGTTGCCGACTTCTTCCACCGCTTTGATATGTGTCTTCAGTGATCCGGCGCCTGTTACCACGACTACCTGTTCTTCGAAGCTTTCAAACGCTTCTGCGTATTTCTGTAGGTTTTCAAGGTTTTCGGTGAATATTGAGCCGCCTAACGCAAATACTTTTGTCATTCTGTTATCCTCCAAGTTTTTCTCGCCGTTGAAGTCTTGTTTGAACCGTTCATTCTATCATTTCTGCGCTTCCGCGGTTTACAAGTATTTCAGCGTTTTCCTCAGGTATTTCAGCTTCTTCTCCTTCTTCGAATGGTCCGTAGGACTCCAGATCTGTTCCCATGAACTCTGGCACGTCTGAAACCATCTCTACTTTTTTGAAGCCGTCGTTCTGGTCTTCGTCCTGTTCCTCAGTTTCTTCTTCGTTGTTTTGCTGTTCCTGGGTTTCTTTCTGTTGTTCTAGCTCTGTCTCCTGTTTTTCTAGGACGTCATCGACTTCGTTGAAGTATTCTTTGAACCGTTTTTTGAAGTCTCGGAACAGTTGCTGTTCTCTTGGAAGCAGGTTTAGCTGTGAGGCTGTGTTTCCTGTTTTGACGGCTAGCCTGGCTTTTTTCACTATTTTTTGCTGTCTTAGTCCGATTATCTTGTCGAAGACTCTTTTGGCGCTTCTGTATTCTCTTTCGTCGCCTGAGTCTTTCTTCATTTTGAGGTAGCTGGAGACCTGTAGAAGGAATCGGTCCTGGAGCTCTGTGAGGTCGTCCTGGCGTTTCTCCTGTTTCTGTATTTTTCTGAGCTCGCTGAAGGTAAGTGCTTCGTCGGACATCCTGTTGAAAGGTCGGTGGTGAAAGCTTTTTTATCCTGCCTCAGTTTTTCAGCCGAAGCATTTTTTGACGTGTTTCTTGTAGTATGCTTTTCTCTTGTACTCTTTACCGCAGTAAGGACATTCGAACAGTTCTTCCTCTTCTTCATCGTTTTCTGATGCTCTGTTGGCTTTTCTGAAGGCGTAGCTGACCGGATTACTTACCTGCTCTTCCAGGTTGTCGCCTTCATAGACCTGCATGTCCTTGTAGTAGCCGTCGGAGTCGTAGTTTGGCGGCGGAATGTCTTCGTCTCTTTCGCGGTGCCAGCGCAGCTGCGTCTTTACATAGGTGTCGCGGAGCTCTTCCTGGTTTTTCTCGTTCCATTCCCAGATCTTGGACTCAATCTGGTCCCAGCCGTAGCCGAGCGCGTTGAAAAAGTTGATCAGGATGAATAGGCCGCGTTTTCTGCCGTCTTCCAGCCCTTCTAAAATGTTTTCGATGGTTGGCGGGAAGTATTCCTCCGGTATGGCTTCTTCCGGGGTTTCAAACTCTCTGTCCGCTTTCTGTTTTCTTTCCTGCTTTTTTTCTTCTCTTCGGGATTCGATGAAGTCCATGGCTTGTACAGCCAGGTTTGTGGCCTCGCCTTCCTCGTATTCGTCGAGGAAATCGGTTTCAAACTCTATGTTGTCCATCCTTGCTTCCTTTTTTTCGAAGTCCATGATTTCTTTGGTTTCTATGGGCAGTGAGACCAGCCAGGAGCCGTCGTGAAGGGAGTAGGGCATTCTGAACAGGTGGCGGGCACCCCAGTCGTTTTCTATGTCCGCTACCTGGTACGGGTCTTTTCCTGTGTCTGTTTTCATCTGTTCTTCGAAGCCGTACTCTTCTACTTTCTGTATCATCCGGTCTTTGAGGTTGTGGCGGATGTAGTTGACTACACCTCTCGGTAGTCGGGGATAGTAGCTTGAGATGTTTTCTGAGCCCATTGTGTCGGGGAAGGCTTCTCCTCTGACGCCTATGTGGAAGCCTCGGTTGCCTGAGAACTTGACTGAGATGTTTTCGATACCATGTTCTCTGAGTTCTTCTACGACCAGTTTGGCGGTCTCCTTTGAAAGTTCGAAAGATTCATCGCAGTCTATGTCGATTACAAGGTCCCATCCACGTCTTAACTTGTCTTTGTCGTCTACTTTGTCGATTAGAAGCGGGTTACGCCATTTTTCTACCGAGAAGTGGAATGCTACTGCGCCGTTCTCCACGAGTTGTTCGTAGTCGCCGGGGAAGTTGATCGCGTCCGGGCGTTTGCCGTATCCCTGCGGGTACGTGGGTGCGACCTCTCTGTACTCCGCCAGTTTGACCGCTCGCTGCTTGACTTCTTCCTGCTGGTAGTACTGTCTGATCTTCCAGTCCTGCGGTTTTTCCTTTTCTTCCATATTAGTTACTGGCGAGCGAAAAGCTAAAAGAATTAGCTATTTTATTCTTCAGAACTGTTTTTACTTCAGATATTCGCTGCTTAAGCTATAGGTCTGAGCTCCTCCAATTTCTCCATCCTCCTCGATGACGCCTTTTTCCGAGAGTTCTTCCGTTCTTCTAGCTACTGTTCCAACCGTGATATCTGAATTCTCTGAGATTTCCTTAACACTCATCGGAGAATGCTCATAGCTCTCAAATGCTTCAACAATCTGTCGATGCGGATGTGTTCTTTCCCAAGGATATTCTCCTTCAATCTCTTCCAACCTACTGTCCAATTTATCCCAGTCTACCGCCATTCTAATCTTCTTCGATGCGTGGTGCCAGGACGAATGAGAGGTCTGCTTTTTCCGGTACGATGAATTCAAGTCTCATCGGGAAGTCCTGGCCTATTCTGAGTGTCATGGTGTCGCTGAGTCGTTTGGCTCCTATCATGGAGTTTAGGTAGTCGAGTGAGAACATTGACTGGGCTTCTGAGCCGTCTATCTCCATTACGCCTTCTGAGTCTCCTGTTACGGTGAATTCTACGTTGGACTGGTCTCCTTCTGCCGCGATGTTGAGTTCTTTGTCCGTTGCGTTGATCTTGACTGAGTCGCCTACGACCATTGCGTCCTTGATTGCGTTTTCGAGTACCGATGTCTCCAGTTCTGCGGTGACCGTGAACTGGTCCAGGGATTCTGTGTCAGGTATGTCGTCTTCTGAAAGATTTAGGATCGGCAGGGAGAAGTTCCTGGTTGATCCGTTCTCCATTGTTATCTTGAACTTGGATTCGTCTTCGTCGACTTCGAAGGTTATTGTGTCGCTGCTGTTGGCGCGTCTCAGGATTGAGTAAAAGTTTTCTAGGTTTAGACCGACCTTGTCTTCTTCATTGAGTTCGAAGCTTTCGAATACGTCTTTCTCTAGTTTGAAGTCGACCAGTGCGACCATTGCAGGGTCTGCTGCGACCAGTCTGATTCCGTCATCGGTTAGCTGGAACAGTCCTTCGCTTATCAGGTCTGAGATTGTTTTCATGGAGTCTTTGATGAGGCCGACTTCTTCGAGTTCTGCTTTGAACAATGTTGACACCTTATGTTATTCTGAAGTGTTAACAATTTTTTTAACCTTGTCGTAGAGCTCCGTGTCTACGCTGGAAAAGTCCTGGACTACTTCTGCCTGGATTTCGAAGCCGTCCGGCGTGGGCAGAACCCTTCCCATTATCCGGGCTTTTTCTCCTTCTTCGACTTCTTCAAGGCTTTCCTCGTTCATGAATACTTCTACGGTTCCGGTTCCGTCGTCCACAGTTATTGATTCGTCTTCCAGGCTTAGAACGGTTCCTACTATTCTTACTCTGATGTCGCGTTGCGGGTCGATGTCTTCAACGTTTTTGGGCTTCGCAGCCTTCCTCCTCTGTTGTTCTGGCATGTTTGAAGTTGAGGGTCTAAATGTTTTAACCGTTACCTGAAGGCGTCGGATTCAAAAACCAGCGCCCACAAATTTTCTATATGGATGTTTTAGGTAAGAAAGGTGAGGAAGCCAGCGAGGAGCTGCTTAAGGTGGAGAACCGGATGAAGCAGCTGGAGTCTCATATTGATGCTGTAGATTCTGCGCTGTCAGATTTTAAGTCAGAAATCCAGATGATCCTGGAGGACGAATTCCAGTACCAGGAGCAGGAGATTTCAGAATTAAAAGAAGCTTTGAAGACTGAGGAAGAGATTGAAGAACTGGAGCGCCGGGTTGAGAAGCTTGAATCAGTTCAGGAAGAACAGAAGGAAGAGATTGAAGACCTGACACGTTCAGTTTCTTCTGTTGAGGAGGGAGTCAAGGACATGGTTTCTACTACGCGTTCAAGTCGTTCTCTGATCCAGAAGCTTTCGGATAGGATCAAAGAGCTGGATAACCGGCTTAACGATGTTGAAGGAGAGCTGGTTATGGAGACAACGAACAGAGACTTCGATTTTGAGAAAAAGCTGGATGAAAGGGATTACAAAGAGGATAAGAAAAGCTTTGAGGAAGAGTTTTCGAAGCTGCGTGCTTCTATCAACGTTCTCGCTGATGAGCTGGGTAAAAAGGATGATATAGAGGTTGAGTAAGTTTAGTCGTATTCTTTGTGGACGTTGCCGCATTCTGTGCATTCGTAGAACCGTGTAGGCGGTTCGTCGCTACTGCGTGTCTGTTCCATCCACCATTCGTGTTCTTTTTCGTCTTCGCTGTCTTTTGAGCAGCTTGGGCATTCTTTCATGGTTGTTGGACGTGTTGTTTCCTCGTCGTCTTCTGATGAGACGTTTAACCTGTTCATGGGGTCTTCTTCTTTTTCTTCTGTTACTTTCATCTGTTCTGACTCTACTTCTTGGTCGGTTTCGCCGCAGTTGCGGCATTTCATTACTGATTCTCCTTGCTGTTTTTCCGATACGAGCATTCCTCCACATTCTTCGCAGAATTCCATGGTTACCTGGTTAAGCCGGCTTATCTTTAAATAGTATGGGTTAGTTGATGGACTCGCAAGTGTAACTGTTTTCCAGACGAAGCGGCCGGTTGCGGTACTCGGTGTTTACTCCTCCTACACCGGTTAGGTCCATTGCCAGAAGTTTGACCGCTCCAACTCTTGGTATTGAGAAAAGCGCTGTTCCGTGTATCTGTTCAGGTGTCACGTTTTTCTCGAATTCGAGTTGACCGCGGTTGTTGTCGCCTCTGGTCTCCAGAGAGTTCTCCCGTTTCTCTACAACCCTGTGGATTACCGGGATCGACAGTTCGGATCTTGAGTTGTAGACAGCGATGTCTCCTACTTTTATATTGTCGAAAGGTTCTCCCTGGACGACTACTACATCGCCTACCGTGTATTTTGGGTACATGGAGCAAGAAACCACCGTTACAACCGGTTTGTCAGT
Source organism: Candidatus Nanohaloarchaea archaeon (assembly GCA_042217665.1). Lineage (GTDB taxonomy): Archaea > Nanohalarchaeota > Nanosalinia > Nanosalinales > Nanosalinaceae > JBDGSH01. Next base: position 884 of record JBDGSH010000089.1, on the reverse strand, counting down.
GTTTAAAAGTGTTCCTGTGGTTTGGATCACTCCGAACGCCAGAATCAACGCGATCGCCAGAAAATAGACTTCTTTCAGGATCGCTGAATTATCAAGGTTCCAGTTATTTTGCTGGGCCATGGTTAGTTTGAATCAAGAATGTTTCAAAAAAGGCTACGGTCCCATCCTTACTTTTCCCGCTCCTTCGCTCGGCTGATCCTGAATCCTGCGCCTTTCCAGAGCCCGGTAAGCCTGTTCAAATACTTGTCCTGTCTCCGAGTTTTCTTCCTCCAGAATCCTATTCACTGCGTCCGGAAGCTCCTGTTTTTGCTGCGTATTTAAAACTGCGTAAAGGTTCGAAATCTTTCTTTCGTACTGCTCCGGCCCCATATCTTCCTCGTATCTATCCACTGCTTTTCTGGCTATGTAACTCAGGCTTATTTCCTCCGAATCTTTCTCGCCAAACAGCATAGGTATTACACGAGAGGTTATTCTTTTAACTCTTGTAATCTGGCTCCGATCAGATCCGCTACACGGATAGGCTCGGGAATCAAGCCTTGAAGCGTTGACTCCTCCAGAATTTGTTCGGCCTCATTCCTGGAAACACCGGCGTGCTGGAAGTAGATCTTCCCGGCTGAGAGCTCAAGTTCGCTGTACTCCGGAAGTTCTTCAAAACCGGGATCGTAGTTGTCTGAGTTTTTCATGGCTTCTCTGAACTTTTCACGGTTAGGCCGGTTGGATGTAACCGTTATAACCGGTTTCTGCAGCTTTTCCGCGATTTGCTTGTGGTTTACTATGTTGAAGCCGGCCAGACTGATTCCGTCAATCAATACGGCTTTGATCTGTCTTGGATTGTTGCAGGAGTCGTGGAGCTTGATTATCTTGTCGGAGGCGTTGTCACCGTC
>JBDGSH010000088.1:0-7623 GCA_042217665.1 Candidatus Nanohaloarchaea archaeon | reverse complement strand
GAAATGAATAATCTTTCTCTTATCAGGAAACAGTTTTTCAGCAGTCAAAGCATCTTTGACTACAGCCTCAGGCAAAACAGTTCCATACTCCTTATCCCAGTCAGTCTCATATGTATGAAAAACCTCGTGAAATACAGAAGAAACATCACGTCCTGTTTCTTCACGGAAAAAGCTCTGTTTAAAGAAAGGATTACCTGTGATGTATACAGTGTCAGACCAGTCTCCCTCTGAGAAGCTGTTCTGTATAAATTCCTGGGTATTGCTTCCCACACTGAGCCTAGAACCCGAACTCCCGAAAACCTCCTCATAAATATCCTTTCTGCAAGCATCTAGAATTATTAAATTATCCCAATCGAAATTATCAATTCCCTCACACTCGCTGACTCTCTCTAAACCAGAAGTACCCAGCCTCTCTAGAAACTTACAAAGAGCAGTGGAGCCTCTAAAATTCCTTATTTTAGGATATATTTCGGTCTTATATTTTACACAAAGATTTCCAGCCAGAGACATAATTAAATAGACTCAAATACGCTTTTATTCTATTTCTAACCAAGGAACTTTTCTTAATAGAGGGTGGTCTATAGTAGGATGTGCATAGAACCCTCCCTCACCGAGTAGCTCTCCATGGTCGGAGGTCACAATTACCCTATCATGATCGGAGAATTCCACTAGTCTTTGGACTTCTTCAAGTACTCTTCTCAGATTATCTTTGTACAGCTGATGGAGTTCCTCAGTCGTCACTTCTTCGCTCTTAATTCTTTCCCAGACATCCTTGTCCATAGGGTTCCCATTTAGATATTCTCTGTCTTCTTCTATCCTACTTATCATCTCTTTATCCCCGATAAACGGCGCATGAGGTTGATAATAATGAACGACCATTTTGTCTGAATAGTTCTGAATTGCGGCTTTCGTTACTTTGTCAGGTAAAACTGTTCCTTTATCTTCACTCCAAGCATCCTTCCAGGCATCGACAATATTCCCTATGTGATTCTGAGCCTTGTAATCGTCATGCATTTCCTTAAAATCCTCATCCTGTATATCTTGTGAGTTGATAGGTACCGCTCCAGATACATATGTCGTATCATGCTCACCACCCCAAGCGTTTCTAGCATACTCAAAGGTATTTCTGCCAGTAGAATAAACTTGTCTTAGTTCTCCATCAAGGTATTCTTGATATGTTTCTTCGAAAAAATCGTATCTACAAGCATCCAGAATGATTATAAGATAACTGTCCGAGCGCCTTACCTCATTCAATAGGTTTTTCTGGAAATCAGTGTTGACCCGAACTGCTTTGTCTTTCAGTTTGGCCTTAGTTAACCGATACTTGGTTTTTAGAAAAGGAACAATCAGTTCGGGCTCGTTTATGGCTTTCCTCAAATAGTATTTTAGTCTTTCCTTCATCCTAAATAGACCTAATGCCTAATTATTAAGAATTACTTTTATGATAATGTTAACAGAGAACATGGTAATAGCAAAGATAAGAAAGGCTATCGACGAAGGAGGTTTAGACCTTCTAGCCGAGAGATCAGTTCGCTTTCTCTATTTCCAGATTTACAATTTTCTTCCTAAAACAACCACTAAATACAACGGTATTGAGGTATATGGGGCTCGATTATTCGAGAAAAACATACCAAGAAATAATCCCTCACGTCCTAAATACGAAGAGGGTATTATTAACGCTCTAGAAAGAAACGTTGAAAATGGAGACGAAATAAAAATTATAGGCGGAGGTTTGGGTGTGACTGCCGTTAAGTCAGCTAGCTTGTCAGGCAACCCATCAAATGTAGAAGTGTTTGAAGGAGCAGAGGAACGAATAGAGAAAATGAGACAGACATTTAAGCTACATAATTTACAGGATATAAGAATTAACCATGCTATTGTAGGTCCTGAAATAGATGTTTGGGGTTCCACAGAGTCAGCCAGCAGAGTTGAGCCTCAAGAATTATCCGAGTGTGATATTCTAGAGATAGATTGTGAAGGATCGGAGAAAGAAATACTGAAAAACTTAGAAATAATGCCGAGAGTCATTATAGTCGAGTCACACGGCCACCTTAACTCATCGACGGAGGATTTAAAGGAGATATTAAAGCAACTCGGCTACAAGATAAAGAATGTGGAACCTGCCGAGAATAAAGATTATGTGAAAGAAAAGGATATTAAGGTCATAACTGCTGTAGACAACAATTAGTTCTCTTGCATGTATCTGCTAGCCTTCATCAGTGCATCTGGTTTACCTGCATCCGTCCAGAACATGTCAAGTTCCTCATAAGTGAGTTCTCCTCGGTTAAGATACCAGCTGAGTATGTCTGTAACCTCGTATTCTCCCCTATCACTAGGGTCCAAAGTCTCTATGAACTTGAAAAGACTATTATCTTCATCGTTATAGAAGCCGTAGCAACCGGTTATAGCGTATTTAGAATGAGGCTCATCTGGTTTTTCTTCTATCTTAGTTATTCTATCATCCTTTATCTTAGGATTACCGAATCTTTCCGGATTCTCTACATCTTTGAGGAATATTTGAGCCCGGAATTCGCTGTTGGCGAAAGAATTAATTTGCTCAGACAGGTCTCCGCCATATATGTTATCTCCCAAGATAACAAGGAATTTTTCGCCCGGCTCGATGAAGTCCTCTGCTAGTGAAATAGCATGTGCTATCCCTTTAGGTTCTCTCTGTACTTTGTAAGTTATATCCCCGTCAAAGCTGAAATCCAGCTTCTTGCCTTTCCGTGTATCCGGGATATCAGAGCCGTCACCTAGAAGTTCAAGGAAGTCGCCAGCATGCCCCTCGCCAGACACCACCAAAACATCATCTATACCCGCCTTTCCAAGCGTATCTAATGGATAGTAAATCATGGGGCGGTCATACACTGGTAGGAGGTGTTTGTTCGTAACCTTGGTGCTGGGCATCAATCTTGAACCTATACCCCCTGCGAGAATAACTCCTTTCATACACCTTTATGAGAGACGTAGTTAATTTAATCTTCCTCCCTAATTTCCCACGGAACTTTTCTCAAGATTTTGGCATTACTCCCCTCAAAATCATGTCCGAATAAACCGTTCTCGCCGAGAAAGTCTCCATGATCAGCAGTAATTATCGTCTTTCCTTCAAGCTCCTTATTCAGTTTCTCTACGTATTCCTTGGCGGTATCAAGGTTGTTTTTGTAACCTTCTCTCAGCTCCCTTAAACTTAGTTCTCCCTCTTTGACTTTAGACCAAACAGCTTCGGCTGCACCGATATCTCCTTTACCTTGAGAAAATCCAAAGTGTTCCACGTCAAACCCAATATAGGGTGCGTGAGGCTGCATGAAATGGATAATTTTTCTCCTTTCAGGGAAAAGCCTCTCTGCAACGACCGCCGTATCGTAAACATCATCCGGTCTTACAGTTCCTAAATCTTCATCCCAATTGTTCTCGTAAACATCGAAAACGGTATGGAAAACGTCCGAACGTTTTCTACCTGTAAGCTCCTTAAACTTTGAAGGGCGTAGGTGAGGATTAGAATTGATATAAACGATATCACTATAGTCTCCTTCACTAAACGTTCTTTTGATAAATTAAACAGATTTGTTCCCTAGACTTATTCGAAATTCCGTATTCCCATACATTTCCTCGTAGATATCATATCTACAGGCGTCCAAAATCACTAGATTCTGCCAGCTTTCTTTGCTAAAAATTGATTCTGCATCCCCTTCGTTGACCTTATCGGCGAATCTTAAAGCCTCCTTCTCCGCTAAAGTACTAAATACGTCCTTTAATCTAGTTGCACCTCTCACATCCTTCATTTTAGGGTAAAACCGGTTATACTCCCTCTCTATAATTCGAAAAATCATTCTCTCATTCTATTAAATGCTTCAGAAATCGAGATGGAGGTTGTATCGAAGTCTCTTTTAGATTTTGCAATCGATAAAGAAGAATTCTCCGGTCTATCAGCACTCCAAGGTAAATCTTTCATCTTAGTTCTTACTACTTTACCACTTAAACCAAGCTCTTCTTTCATTATCTGTACGGCCTCGTATCTACTAACCTTTGATTCACCTGTCACATGGTAGGTTCCTAGTATTTTTTCTTCCGCAGACTCCAAAATAAACTCTGATAAGTTGGGGGCGTAGGTAGGACAGCATATCTGATCGGTAATTGCTCCTACTTCACCCTTCTCCTCTAGCTCGGACTTTGCCCAGGTGAAGAAGTTATCATAATTCTCCTTAAAGACTACAGAAGTCCTAATTACAGTAGATTTTGTATCTGAACGCCTTACTACATTTTCCCCTTCCAACTTTGTCTGAGCATAGTTGCTGAGTGGACGAGTTTCGTCTTTCTCCCGATAGTCACCTTTTTTTCCGTCAAATACGTAGTCAGTAGAGATGTAAATGAGATGTGCACCGACGTTCTCAGCAGCCTCGCATATGTTTTTGGTTCCCACAACGTTGACCTTCTTGGCTCTCTCAGGATTCTCTTCCGCATCATCCAAGTCCGTCATAGCTGCGGTATGAACCACCACATCCGGTTTTTCTTTCGTGATATTTTCAACCACTTTCTTTTTAGATATATCCTGCACTATGTCAGCATCCCTAAGGTCTATCCCTATAGAGCTCCTGGTCTTCTCCATAAGTGTCGAACCAATTTGACCGTTCGATCCTGTTACGAGATACTTCATCTTACAGAGATGATTTAATGTTTTACAGTTAAAACTTGAACCAAAGATGGAAAATAAGAACCTACTGATAACTGGCGGAGCTGGTTTCATAGGCTCGAACTTCGTAAATTTGCTCTTCGAAAAACATGATTCTCCGAATATAGTTGTGCTCGACAAGTTGACTTATGCTGGAGAAAAGTCCAGACTGGAACCATACTTAGATGAAATAGAATTCATAAAAGGAGATATCTCAGATAAAAACACTGTTAAACAGATTTTTTCCAGCAGAGATATAGACTATGTTGTAAATTTCGCGGCCGAATCACATGTAGATAGAAGCATAGAATCAGGAGATCCTTTCGTCAAATCTAATGTTAGAGGCGCCTACACTCTAATGGATGTGGCGAGAGAACAAAACATAGAGAAATTCATCCAAATTTCCACTGATGAAGTATATGGAAGCATAAAGAACGGGAAGGCAAAAGAAGGGGATTCACTGAATCCAAGTTCACCTTATTCCGCATCCAAAGCCTCTGCAGATGTATTTGCAAACAGCTTCTACGTAACCTATAATTTGCCAGTTATTATAGTCAGACCTACAAACAACTTTGGCCCAAAACAGCATAAAGAGAAGCTCATACCTAAATTTATCGTCAGAGCTGAAAGAGGAGAAAAATTACCAATCTACGGTGACGGCACAAATGTTAGAGATTGGCTATACGTTAAGGATAACTGCCGAGCTATCGAACTCCTAATGAGAAAGGGAAAACCAGGAGAAACCTATAATATTGGAGCAGATAATCACAAAACTAACCTTGAAGTTGTACAAAAAATACTTGAGCTAACGGACAATCCAGAAAGTCTCATAGAGTTTGTAGAGGATAGGAAAGGTCACGATCAAAGATATGCCGTAGATAGTGAAAAAATAAGGTCTATGGGCTGGAATCCACAATCTCCCTTCGAAAATGTACTTAAAGAAACTATAGCTTACTATACGGGATAAAATGCCTTTCGAATTCGAAGAAACAAGGATAGAAGGTGTTAAGATAGCAGTTCCTGAGGTATTCCAAGATAAAAGAGGGTTTTTTATGGAGGCCTACGTAGAAGAGGATTTCAAGAATAACGGAATCAACAACGAATTTATACAGGACAATCATTCCAAATCAAAGAAAGGGACTCTAAGAGGGCTTCATTTTCAGGAAAAACCTTACGCTCAAGCCAAGTTGGTCAGATGTACAAAAGGAAAAATATTCGATGTATCTGTTGATTTAAGGAAGGATTCTCCAACTTTGGGAGAACACGTCAGCGTCGAACTAAGCGCAAATAATAGAAAAATGATATTTATCCCTAGAGGCTTCGCGCATGGATTCCTAGCTTTAAGCGAAACAGCTGAAGCCCAATATAAGGTAGACAATAGTTACGCTCCTGACAAAGAAAGAGGTATAATTTGGGATGACTCGAACCTAGATATAGACTGGCCAATTGACAACCCCAAACTTTCAGACAGAGATCAGGAATGGCCGACTTTTGTCAAACTAAAAGAGAAAAACATTCTTTTCTAGCCCTGTTCAGAGTTTAATATATGGATATTGCTATAATCCTTTGAACCCTCACAGTAGTAAGAAGGTACATGCTCATCTCGGTTAAATCTCTTGTAGACCAGCGCAGGCAAATCCTTCAATATTCCTAGATGGGCTGTAAACAGCGCCTTCCTAGGATTGTACTTATATCCTATTATAGAGGCTGTCAAATGTTTCATCTCGACAAAGAGCTTCCGTACCAAGTCCGTTAATCCCCCATTTAGGATTAAGTAAACTAAAGCATTTTTCCGCTGAATCAGATACTTCTGCTCATTTTTAGTGTTCTCTCTAGTTTTACCTTCATAATGGATTATTTCCGAGTCTGAGGAAAAGAAAATTTCGTATCCTGCCTCCTTCGCCCTTTTGCAGTAGTCCGTTTCCTCATATGAAGCAGGAGTGAATACCTCATCTAAATATCCGATTTCTTTTTTGACCTCTGAGTCAATTAAAAATGCCGCTCCTGTTACGTATTCTCTCTTTGTGTCTGAATCAAATTTATCCGGGTTTTCTCCTTCGCCTATATGGACGGATTTACCGCCTTTTAATTTACCTCCTGCATGTTGAATTGTGTTGTCGGGATATAGTAGCTTTGCCCCGACTATCCCGGCGCTTTCATGCTCCTTAACGGTTTCTATCATTTCACTAAGCCAGTCTTCCTTAACTTTAGTGTCATTGTTAAGAAGTAGATAGAAACTATATCCTGGATTATCATACATCCCTATATTATTCGCAATCGAAAACCCAAGATTTCTTGATTTCTCTATTAGTTTTACCTCAGGGAATTTCTCTTTAATCATCTTAGAGGATCCGTCGTTACTTCCATTATCAACAACTACTACGTCGAAGTTTTCGTAAGAAGTGTTGTCCTTTATGCTCTGGATACAGTCCTTAGTGTATTCCTTACCATTCCAGTTAAGAATAATTATACATACTGAATCTTCTTTCACTTTTTCACGACCCTCTTTAAGTCCTCTGCTGTCTCCGCCCAGTTACGAGGTTCGAAGTTAACCTTAATACCTTTCTTTTCCTCTACCTTTTTAGCTACGGTCTTGCTATCAAAGTCAGAATAAGTTACAGCTACATCCTCCAAATCCTCAACACAAGGAAGTTCTTCATATGCTATTGGCACAGTGCCACAGGTTGCTGCCTCAACAGGTGTCCTTCCGTAGCCTTCAAAGAATGCGGAGTGTATATAGACTTCCGCGTTACTATATACTCTCCTTAAGTCTTCCAATGATAGAAAACCTGTAAATTGGACTCTCTCCTCCTCACCCTGAGATTTAATATACTCTTCTAGTGATTTCTTATTTCTCTCCTCATACATCCGCCCTGCGATGACTAAATTGTAATCCTTTGGAAGCTCTGAAAGCACATCTATCAGGAATTTAGGGTTCTTCCTTGTCTGCAAAC
>JBDGSH010000087.1:0-3064 GCA_042217665.1 Candidatus Nanohaloarchaea archaeon | reverse complement strand
AAGAAATGAAGAGGTTTCCGGAAGCTCCGATAGAAAACCATAAACCAGTCGACCGCACAGTAATCAACATGGAGCAAGGTTTGAACAAGGGGTTCCGGTTGTTTGAGAATCTGAAAGTGTCGGAGTCCAAGATACGGAAGAAGGATGTTACCGTTGTTCCACGCGCCCAGCAAGGTTTGAGACGTCAGGTGAAAGAGGCGGGTGTGGAGGCGGAGGTTCCGTTGGAGAACTTCCGTAACGAGTACAGAACGCCCGACAAGAATTACAGTATTGATGTATGGATTCCTCAGTCCGCTGAGATCTCGCCTGCGAAAGCTAGGAAGGTTTTAGGCGGTGATTACCGTGGTTTAACTCTTGAAGAAGGTCTGGCGATCGCCCGCCGGTTTCCTTCGCTGCTGGAGAAGTATTCTATCGACTTGGTTGGCGCCAGATACAGAAACGAGTGTACGCCGACTGTTTACAGCTGGAAAGGCAGTTTGAAGCTGTCCGCTATCTGTTCTGATGTCTCTGATCCCATGTGCAGTTTTGCGTACACTGAGAATCAGTTTTGAAGCCTGTAGGTGCGCCAGCGGCCGTCTCCTTCTGACTGGATGAGTTTGTAGTGGTCCATTTTCTGGAGGTAGGATCGGAGCGTCCGCTTTACTTTGGGGTCTTCTACTTGTTCTTCGTATTTTTCGTAGAGCTTACCGGCCCGGATTTCTTCTTCCTGTTTTATTATGTTGTAGAGGGTTTTCTGGTGTTTGTTAAGTTTTTCCACGTTTTTGGATTTGTTTTCTTTCTCTGCTTCGGGCAGTGCTTCGTTTAGAATGTTGTCAGGTATTTTTTCTTTGTCTTGTTGTTCGGCTTCTTCTGCTGCGATCCGTAGAGCGTTTAAGGCGATGCGTGCGTCGCCGTCTGCTTTGTTGCCGATTCTGTGGAGCTGTGAGTCGGTTACTGATTGTTCTCTGAGCCCCCATTTTCTTCTGTCTTCGAGTATGTCCACCAGTTCTTCCTGGCTGTATTCTGGGAAGTGGATTTCTTTTGTGCCTTCGAGTGAGCTTCTGATCCGGTCGTCTACCTGGTATAATGCGGTTTCTTTGTTTGCGATCATGATTAATGCGATGTTGTTTTCGCGGGCGAAGTCGTAGAGTATGCGTTCTTCTTCGATCTGGTCTACTTCGTCGAGTATGACTGCTGTGGGGCGTTTTTCGACTTTTTCTCTGAACTTGTCGACCAGTTCATCCGTCGGTGTGCCGGTTCTGTGGATCAGGTTGACTCCTAGGTCTTGTAGGATGTTGTAGTAGACTTTGAACCGGGAGGGGTAGCGCCAGCAGTTGACTGAGGTGAACATGACTTCTGAGGAGTGTTTCTGCAGCTCGTCTACAACGTACTGCGCCATCGTTGTTTTTCCGGTTCCTGGCGGGCCGTACAGCAGCATGTTTCTCGGTGATCCTGACTCGAGTATGGGTTCCAGGCTTCGCTTGATCTCCTGCATCTGGGAGTTTCTGTGCACCATCCTGTTAGGCAGGTAGTCCGCGGTCAGTACCCTGGCGTCTTCGATCACTGTGTTGGGCCGTCTCATGGCTTCACGGAAATATTATAGTTCCGGTAGTATAAAAGTCGAGACGCGTCGTTCCGGTAGTTCCGGTAGAGAAACATATGATTTAAAACCGGATTTTTCCAATAGTTGAATATGGTAGAACTGATTAAACTTGTTCAGGCCGGTGTAGGTGCATTAGGCTTGGTTGCGGCAATGCTGGCAATATGGTACCTTGACAGGCAGGATGGAAAATATGGGTTTGAGGAAATTTTAAGCGCAAAGATTGCGGCAGCGACCGCGGTGTTCTCAGTTATGATGTTTACACCGTTGATAGATACTCAGGGGATCTTTATCGAGTTTGGAATGGTTGCGTTCCCGTCTTTGAAGGTTGTAGCTGACGCAGTTGTTTTAGGGTTCCTGGCTTCCGCTTTAAGGGACTTGATTGAGCGGGAGCAGGAGAAGTAGTTAGGACAGGAACCTGAGATTTAGTTCGAGGACGTCCTCATCCTCTAACTCATGTTTCATCCCTACTTTTTGTTCCGGGAACTTTGACGAAGGTCCTGTGACTTTTGCGTCTTTGAAACGGTCTTTCATGTCGCCTGACAGTTTTTCCAGGGCGTCTTCCACAGTGTCGCCTTCTCTGAGAATCAGTGGTTCGTCTTTGTCCGGTTCCTCGCCTTTCTCCTTCATGTAGACTCTTACAAGGCCTAGCCGCTGGAATATCAGGTCTTTGAGTTCTTCCAGGTTTTTCCCTGTTTCAGCGGAGATCAGGAGGTCGTAGTTCTGGAAACGGGATTCGTCTTGGATCCGGTCGGCTTTGTTAACTGTTTTGATGCCTGGAATGTATTTGCGGTTGTCCATCAGTGCGTCGATGAATCTGTCGAGGCCTAGTTTTTCGCGTATGGTTACGTTGGCGTTTGTGTAGCCGTTTTGTTTCATCAGCTGTTTTAGTGTGTCGTCTTGTATGTCTAGGTCGACTGTGGAGGAGATTTTGATGCCTCCTTTGCCTTTTTTCTCTATTTTGACGTCGGGAGGGTTCTGGTTCATCCGGATACCGACTTTTTCGAGTTCCCGGGTTATTTTTTCTTCTCTCATTTCTTCCGGGTCCAGCATCACTAGGACGAGATCTGCGTTGCGTACTACGCTTAGGACTTGTTTTCCGCCGCCTTTTCCTTCTGCTGCTCCGCCTATCAGTCCTGGTACGTCCAGTATCTGTATGTTGGCGCCTTTGTGTTTAAGCATTCCGGGTTCGACGTCTAGCGTGGTGAATTCGTATGCTCCGGTCTCTGATTCCGCATTTGTTAGTTTGTTGAGAAGCGTGGATTTTCCTACGCTTGGAAATCCTACGAGCGCGACTGTTGCGTCTCCTTCTTTTTCTACTGCGTATCCTGAGGTGTCGCCGGTGCTTTTCTGTTTTTTCTGTTTTTCTTCTTTTAGTTCGGCGATTCTGGCTTTTATTCTGGCGCGTTCTTTCTCTGTGGCTTTGTTTACCGGTGTTTTCTCCAGTTTTTCTTCCAGTTGTTGGATCCGGTCGTCGACAGCCAT
>JBDGSH010000086.1:0-10157 GCA_042217665.1 Candidatus Nanohaloarchaea archaeon | reverse complement strand
ATTTTGTTCCACAATCCTTTTCTACATTAGCACTTTTATCAGTATTATCTATGGTTACATGGAAAAGAAAAGTTCAGATCCAGAACGGTCAGGCCCGAATCACTCTTCCAAAGAGATGGGTCGAGGATCAAGATCTCGAAGACAAGGACGAGCTCGAAGTTGAGACTATGAAAAGAGAAAAGGGTTTGAAAATAACTATACCAGATTAGAAATGTACTGTTCATGAACAGGCGAAAGACTTTGGCGATACTCGGCTCAGCTCTGCTAATTTCGGGTTTTGTAATGACTGCGTCAGGGAACTATTTAGAGGATTCGAGGCGAGTCAAGTATTTTAATGAAGTAGACAAAAGACTGACAACTATCTGGGCTTGTGAAAAAGTTGAAACTATAGATAAAGAGAGACTAACTGGACTTTCTCCAAATGAAACCCTGAAAGCTACTTCTAAGAATGGAACTCAGGTAGCAAAGATGTTGACAAAATGGGAGATTCTTGGAGAAATGTGTTCATCAGATTTGAGGATCGAAGTTGAAAAAAGAACAGTAAAGCCTCTACCTGAGAGCCAAAAATGGATGCAAGGCCTTAACAAGACCCAGAGAGGTGAGATCATGAACAGATCTAACTACACTCCTGTGGTCTGGGATGCTAGAATTAAAGATAGCTATACGCCTACTAAATTGGATTCTATATTCTCATCTGTCTTGATCGCTATTGGATCTCTATTTAACATAGCGGGAACAGTCATACTTGCTCTACTCGGAATCAAGTCTGGGAGAGAAATATTCGGTATTTCTGATTAGACAGTGAGTAAATCTATCTTATTCGTATTCCTTTACTTCAGAGATATAGTAGTAGTCATCAGTATAGTAGATTCTCTCGTTATCCTCTTCGTAGATATGAACTATGAAATTCTTGTCCAGCTGCTCTACCTGATCGAAATCGGTTACTGCCGTTTTATCATCTAAGTCTGGTTCTTCTTCGACCTTAACAGCATTTGAAAGCCTATCGAGGTTTGAAATAAAGAACTTGAACTCTGTATTATTGGTGATTTTTGCAGGGCTTTCAGGTTCTAAATCTACAATTTTGTATAGACCGCTCCAAGCATCTCCCGACTCTACGTCAGGTTCTTCCGGCCTCTTCACAAATTGAGGATCTAAGCCTTGTTCTTCGAAATCTCCTTTTTTCTGTTCTAGGTAAAATCCTTCTCTAAAAACTTCATTCTTCATTTGGTCCTGGATAACACCTGTATCGAAATCAAAAGCTGGTTTAGTAACTATCTTCACTACGGCCTTTTCCGCTTCTGCAGGTCCAGAGCTGGAGCTGCTGTCTTCAATATCTGAACTTTCATCGCCAAAAATCTTCGAAATGAATCCCATAACTCCTATTTATCTTGCAGAAGGCTTTAATTTTTTCTTTAAGAAGTATAATCTACAGGACTCCTCATGGCCATAGCTACTTTATTTGCTGAGCTCTTAGGAACTATTTTTGGAGCATTTCTCTGGGTCGGACTCTTCTATGGAATTTACATCCTAGGTCTCAAAGCTCGTGGAAAGAAAAGAGATCAGGAAACCATACAGAAACATCACAGAAGAGTAGGCTATATCGTCCTATTTTTCGCCGTAATGAGTATGGGAGGAGAACTGCTAATGGCCGAAATGCAGCCACAACTCTACGAAGACAATCCATCCAAAGACGGATATGTAGGACATGGAATAATGTTCAACCCGCCTGACGGATGGGGCCAGGTCGATATTAAGTCATCCTATGCAGAAAGATTTGTCTGGGCTGAAGCATTTGGAGTACAGGAAAATGAGAATATTTACTTAGTGACTGTAGGAGAAATTCCTTTCGAGTATAACGAAAGTGTATTCTACAGAAGATCCTACATGGAAAGATTTGCTAATAATATCGACAGGGCAGGCCGTTCTAATGTAACTGACTGGAGTGTAGGAACTATGGCAGGAAGAAGAGCGCTCTTGGTGAACTATACTGCAAACACTAGAAGAGGTCCAAGAAAGTTCCACGTCCGATACATGGCTAACAACCAGAGCCTATACTCTACTATTTATTCAGCTCCAGAATCGGGATTCATGGAAAACTATGGCAAGGCCGTTAAAAGCATGCATTCTCTGGTAATATCCTAGTGAATTCTATTTTTCATAGTAGATGAAGTGCACTTTTTCATCTAAAGTCTTCATCAAGTTCTCTTTGCCTATTTTCCAGGCCAGATAAACTGCAAAACCGAAAATGCTGGTTAAAGTTAATCCTAGAAGAGACTTAGCTCCATATTTCAAGATATTGCTTGTCAAAATAATGTTCATTACTTGAATATAGGTAAAACTCAGAATTGCTAGAGTGAATATAGTCTCTACTGCAGAACTTCTTCTTTGTTGGTCTATTAGATGCTCGTTTACATCTCTATTTTCTTCTAAACTTCGAGTTAGTAATCCTGATTCATAGAAGTCTCTACCATCTGGAGATAAATCAAAGTGATCTTTACCATTCATATGGTTCTTATCGATATATCCTACGCTTCTCAATCCTTTTAGATCGTTTTCTTCGGCCGAGTCCACGCCATCTAAAATTTCTTCCTTTTCTGGCTGTCTTTGAAAGGTTCTCTTGTAAAAGTGAATGTATTCTACTATATCGAAGCTGTTGGTGTCGTGGTCAGGCTCTTCCATCCGTTACTCTAGCTCCTCATTTAGAAGATCTTGCATTATCGGCACTGTTCTACCTTTTTCAGCGGTCCCCCAGACCATTAGGGCTTGATACAGGGCTTTGAACCATTCCAGTCCTTCATCATAAAGTCCAGGATTATTGAGATAGGTATACATTGCTGAGAAAACGAATTCTTCTCTTAAAAGTTCATAGAGAGACATCGTTGTTACTGTATTTCTTTCTTTATGGTCATCGAAAACTTCATTGAGATAGTCCTCTGCGAAAAACAGTATTTGGTCTTCATTCTCTTTGAAATCGTCTAGAATGTTAGAAATTTCATCTGCCCGTTCATCATCTCCGGTTTCTTCCCAGTATTCAACCCTCTCAACTAGTTCATTTTTCACCATCTCATACCAATTATGGACTAAGAGGCTCAAATCTGCTTTGTACCTCTGTCTACGCTCTGATTGATCTTTCCTAACAATTATATTGACTTCTTCTAAACCTTCGACGTAATTGGAAACTGTCTGAGTATTTGTATTCAACTGTGAGGCAATTTTAGTTGGGTAGTCTGCTCTATCTGTATATATCAGCTCAAAAATTTGCGCTCCAATAGGTTCTGTCCAGGCTTTCTGACCATATTGAGAAGACATACTTCAAATTGAGTGGAAAACTAACTTAAACTTTACGTTCAATATAACCATTATGTCAAAACAGTTTGACAAACAAAATGATTTGAAGTCAGAGAGGATCCAGTTCAAATGTTCGCCTAAACTGAGAGATAGACTGGAAAAATACTCTGAGAATAACGGAATTAGCAAATCTGGATCTATACGTCTGATTTTAAATCAGGAATTGCCTGAGTTGGAGGGATAATATGCCTACTAGAGAACAATACCGACAAGTTTTACATCAAGAGCTTGGAATAGAAGAAAAATCAGAAGAAAAGGGAACTGTCTCCAGCAGCTCCCAGACAGAGACTGATTCTAATGTACAAACTACGAAAAGGCGTTAAAAACGGTATTGGAACAAAAACAGATACTTCTCAAAAGCTCCAGAAAGGCGTTAATCTATACGAATACCAATGGAGCTTTCTAGATCAACTAGCAGATCATTCAGGAAAAAGCAGAAATCAGGTTCTAAGAGATCTCCTGGAAGACTACTTCACTAGAGATGAAGAGTTCACAGAATTCAAAGAGTCAATAGTAGTCTCTACACTCGAAAAAATCTATGCAGAAACCACTAGCACCGAAGTAAAGCAGGCAGTAAACAAAGTGGGAGAAAAAGTTGGAGGCCTTGATAGTAAATGAAGGCTCTCAGAAAAACCCCTCCCCTAAACCCCGTATGGAAGTATGTGGGTCATGTGGGAATTAGAGAAAATTACGGATTTCCCACACATCCCACACGGAACCACACAGGGTTGAAGGAGGTGTTTCTCAAATGAGCGGTCAGATCCCTATTCTAGAATGGTGGTATGAAAACCATGAAGAGGAAAAGTATGGACTCAAAGAAGCCTACCAGAAATACTGTGAAGAAGAGGGCTACGAAGGCGATAAAGAGACATTTGGCAATCTTCTAAGAAAACTGAAGGACAAAGGCCTTCTAGAGAAACCTAGTAGAGGAGTTTACAGGCTTTCAGAAAATGG
This sequence comes from Candidatus Nanohaloarchaea archaeon, assembly GCA_042217665.1. GTDB lineage: Archaea > Nanohalarchaeota > Nanosalinia > Nanosalinales > Nanosalinaceae > JBDGSH01. Next base: position 5,855 of record JBDGSH010000086.1, on the reverse strand, counting down.
AAAGACTAAGGCCTGTTACATCCAGAATCAAGAGCTTAACGAGCTCCCGGAAAGCAATGACGAATACCAGGATGTAGTAGAAAAACTGGTTTACTTCTTAGAAGACAGAAAAGAACAGGGGATAAAAAAGGCTTATTCAGGGCTTCACAACCTGAAAATAAGGATTTCCGAGATAGAGAAATACGGTCCTGAAGGAATAGAGCTGGCAGACTACTTTGAAGAGAACCCAAAATCCTTTATAGAGGCCTTAGAAGAAGCAATAGATACAATTTCAGAGTTCGAAGATAAATTAGAATATGACTTCAAGATAGATGTAGATTACTATGAAACAGAGATCTACAAGGCCAGAGATGCTGAAAACTTGGGAGAAATAGTAACACTTGAAGGAACGATTAACTATGCCTCTGAATTTTCTCCAGAAACAATTTCTGCGGTATTCGAATGTGTCCAGTGCGGAGATCGATACAAGAAAGAGCAGCAAGATGAAAAGCTGAAAAGCCCATACAAATGCGACTGTGGAAGCAGGAAGTTCGAATTAGAGGATAAAGAAACTGTAAACCGAATAAACCTCAAGCTTTCAGGTCAGAAAGGGTTTAATGAAGAGATCCAGGCTACAAGGACAGAAGGAACACTGACTAAGAGACTTGTAGATGCATTCAAACCAGGAAAAAGCCTTAGAATTACAGGAGTAGTTAAAGAGAAACAGCCGAATAAGAAAGAAATCACTCCTTATGTAGAGATTCTAGACTTTGAAGATGAAGTAACGGACTATGTAGAAACTATTGATGAAGAAGATAGGGATGAAGTCAGAAGGAAAGTAGAAGACTTAGATAATCCTTTCTCTGCTTTTGCAAGCAGTCTAGCTCCTGATATTGTTTGTCAGGAACAGATGAAGCAAGTAGTTGCAGCTTCTCTCATAGGAGCAGAAACAGGGAAAAAGCAAGATGGAAGAATCCATAGCTTCATAGTCTCGAATCCAGGAGTAGCGAAATCCGATCTTATGAGTTTCGTGAAAGAGACCTTTCCAGACACATATCTTAGCGATGGAAAGAATACAACTCAAGCAGGTCTTATAGGAACTCCAGAGCAGGAAGACGGTGTTTGGGTTTACAAAGCAGGAAAAATAGTTCAGGCCGATGAAGGAACTCTGCTTTTAGACGAATTCGATAAATTGCCAGAAGAACATGCAACGGCCTTAAACAGGCCTATGAGTAATGGAACTGTAGAAATAGACAAGGGTTCAGAGAATCTTGAAGACCTTCCAGCTTATGCCTCAATAATAGCAGCTGGTAACTTCACAGAGGAACTCGATGAGTTCAGTCAAGTAAAGCCTCATCTTCCAGATCATGCAGCTTCTCTAATGGATAGATGGGATCTTCTACTGGCTTTAAGAGAGAAGAGCGATGAAGAAAAGCAGAAGATCAACAAAACGATTCTAGATAAGCATACAGAAACCGGAGTAGATAGAGAGCCAGAGTTCACAGGAAAAGAGCTCTTAATCTACAGAGAGCTAGCTAAGGAAACAGAGGCTTACCTAACGGACGAGGCAAAGAAGACCATTCTCAAATGGTTAGAAGGCAACCTGAGTATAGCAGAGATAAAAGGAAACAAAGCCTTCCAAAAAGAGTCAAGAAGACATTTAGACACTCTTCCAAAGCTCACGAAGATGTTTGCAAAGTCGGAGCTTAGAAAAGAAACAACTATGGAAGATGCAGAAAGAGCGGTACAACTTCTCTCCATGTGTAAGGAATCTCTAGGACTAACTGATGGTGAAACCTACGAAGACGTGAAACCTGAAGAAAAGGTGAAAGCATGAAAACCGATTCACTCAAACCGGTGTTTTCAGAATCTATTTACCCCTTCAAAACACTGGTTACAGCGGCACTTATCCAACCCCATAAAATCTCTAGCAATGTTTCGGAGGCGATTACCCTATGGGAAAGCCATTAGATAAGGTAGTCGATGAACTGATAGAGGAGAAAATGGGTCTATACGAGCCCAGGAACACTGGAAGAAGAACAGCGAACGAGATCAGAGACATGATCCAAGACGAGCTCGACAAGAGACCGAAGACTAGCCACGAGCTGAAGAACGCTTTAAATGCTAAAAAACCGACAATAGAGAACCACTGCGATCACTTAGAAAGTCTTGAAGTAGCGGAAAAGATCGAAGTAGATGGCCAGGAATACTGGAGGCTGAAAGAATGACCGACAAATCTGACCCTGAAAACGCTGCATTGGAAGGTTTAGAAGACCAGTCTTGGTCCGATGTAGAATACAAATGTAACGAATGCGGAAACACCTGGGAAAATAGTTTAGAATACCTGAAAGCTTTCGATCGGAACTTCGACCTACAAGAAAATGAAGAGCCGTGGATCAGGATCCAGAAAACCGTTATACTGAACTACTGGAGAACTGAAAGTTACCCTAACGACTTCGAACCTATAGAGCAGGAATGCCCGATATGCAACGACGAACTGGAAACCGATAGCCGTGAAAAGAGAGATCAAGTCTTTACAGTGCCTCTAAAAATCGAAAAAGACGAAGAACCAGCAGACTATCATAGAAATCTTTCAGCGGTAGCTCCTGTCGGATACGAAAAAGTAGATACTAGGTGAAACCAAGATGTCTAATCTAAAACATGAAGCCCAAAGATTTCAGAACTTAGAACACAAAATTAACCATCTATCTACCGAGGTAGCTCACTCAGATATGGCAGATGAAGAAACTAGGCAGGAATTCATAGAGCTAATTAGAGAAATCCGTCAAGAGAACTATGATAGATTCTCTGATGGAGTATGGAGAAGAGTAAATCACGATCTAGAGCAATTACATGAACACCATCTCAACCAGATAGCTCAAGGAATCCTAACTCATCTAAGACAGGGAGTGTGGGAAGAAGATGAGAGCTAACAGTCAAGACTACAAGCAGCTGGATGAAACCCAGCTCATCTTCCGGCAAATAGACAGAATCAATAGAGCAGTAACAGGAGATCTCGACTCTCTGACAACAGGAAACGGCCCCGATGCAACTATGGATCCATCGACCTGGAGCCATAGGATTCTCTACGGGGTAGAATTTCTCGGATCTATGCTAGAACCTATACTTGATGAAGAAAGAAAGGAAGAGATTAGTGATGAGATAGATGAATTTACGGAAAAGAGTGATTATGAAAGGGGAAATCCTTGGGGGAGAGTTAGAGCAGCTCGAATAAAATTCAAGAATTATATTCGAGTCCTTCAGGAGCACAACATGGCTTTCCATGAATCTGACAGTTTTGTTATAGATAATCCGGACAGCGATGAAGCGGAATCAGAAGGCCCTCAGCTGGAGACCGAAGGTTCCGAAGTTACTGAAGAGGTGGTAGAGTGACCCAGAAAACCTTCGAAGATGTAAAGCATGGTCATCCGCTTATCCAGCACATCCAGAAACGACTCTACAAGCTGGATAAAAACTGGTTGGCCATGATTACAGGGCCCACAGGAGGAGGAAAAAGCTGGTCAGCTCTAAGCATAGCAGAGAAGATAGATCCTGACTTTAATGTGGACAAAGTGGTTCTCGACCCTGTAGAGTTCATGCAGAACCTTGCTAAGAAGGAATGGGGCCAAGGAGATGTGGTCATATTCGATGAAGCAGGAGCCGGAATGAGTGCAAAAGAGCACATGACAAAGAAGAATAGGGTCATCGACCAGATCCTTCAAACCTTCAGAAGGCAGAACATAGCAGTAATCTTCACAGTACCATCAAAGGCTAACGTGGATAAATCAGTTAGAAGGCTTCTACATACCTATATCGAGACAAAGAACATCGACTACATTAACGAGAGAAATCACTTGAAATGGTTGAAGATGGACTATAACAGGAAGATTGACAAGATTTACTACCACTATCCGAAAGTTCAGCAGGATAACGGTAGCACTAGGAAAGTGAAGACTGTGAAGATGGGAAAGCCTTCAGAAAACCTGATAGAAGCATATGAAGAGAAAAGAGACAAGTTCCAAGAAAGGAAGAATCAGCAGCTCTACGAAGAGATAGTTGATTCGATAGAAGACAGAGACGAGAAGAAAGACAGAGGAAGCAAGAAAGAAAAGATCAAGAAGGAACTCAAGGATAATCCTGACAAGGGAACTAAACAGTTAGCCGAAGAGTATAATACGGACATGGCCTATGTAAGCCAGATTAAGTCCGAAATTGAGGCCTGATTTAGTTTAGGCCTCTAACCCCACTACTTCTAAATCAAGATTGATATTACACGCGAAGAATTTTTCAGTTTAGATATTTTATCTTTGACATGGCCAGAAAGTTCGATCTCAATATGGACGATGTTCTAGAGGCATGGAACGTGAGCGATGGAATAAGAGAGGTAATAGCAAATGCCTTAGATGAGAAAATTCTAAGCGATACGAAGGATGTAGAAATTTATGAGGATGATGAAGGACGATGGCATGTGAGAGACTATGGGAGAGGTCTAAAACCTGAGAATTTGAAACAAGATGAGGACGAAGAAAAACTCCAACATCCAGATGAAGTGATTGGTAAGTTCGGAGTAGGATTGAAGGATGCACTAGCTACTTTCTATCGGAATAATGTTGATGTGAAGATTAAATCTCAATATTGCACGATAGGTTTATCTAAAAGCCAAAAACATGGTTTTGATAGTATAGAAACACTTCACGCTATAATAGAGGAGCCTGAAAATCCAGAAATGAGAGGTACAGATATAATCCTTGAAGGAGCCGAAGAAGAGGATATAGAAAAGGCGAAAAATAACTTCCTAAAGTATACAGATGATGAAACTCTTGAAGAAACCAAATACGGACAAGTACTGGAGAAGAAAGGTGATACTGCTAGAATCTATATCTCAGGTCTAAAAGTAGCTGAAGAAGAAAACTTTCTCTTTTCTTACAACATAACTAACACTACTAAAAAACTGAGAGATGCTATGAACAGAGAAAGAAGTAATGTCGGGAGAACCGCATATTCTCGAAGAGTTAAACAGATACTACAGGAATGTGAAAGTGGCGATGTGGCTAATTTATTGGTGTCAGATTTACAGAAATTTCAAGAAGGAACGATGCACGATGAACTAGAATGGAAACCGGTATCTACCCATGCTTGCAAAATTTTGAACGCAGAAAAAGAAGTTATATTCGTCACGCCTCTAGAGATGCAGATAGATGCTGAAGTAGTGGATAAAGCGAAAAGAGACGGTCGAGAGGTGATAACAGTACCAAGAGATGTTAAAGACGGTATTTCAGGGAAAAAAGATATTAGTGGAAATCGTATAGAAGACATCAGTGGGTTTTTACAGACCTGGGATGAAAGCTTTGAGTTTGAATGGGTTTCAGAAGATGATATGACTCAAAAGGAGAAAGAGATATGGAGGATGAGAAATCAAATTTTCGAGCTGATTGGAGGTAAGCCTTCTAAAGTAGATGCGGTTAAAGTATCGGAGACCATGAGAGTAAAGGAAATAGGAGATACCCGGTTTGAGCCTACAGGTTTGTGGCAACCAGGAAAGAGTAGGATAGTGATTAAGAGAAGTCAGCTTAGCTCGCTAGATGATTTTGCAGGCACTCTACTACATGAAGCGACTCACGCTACTAGCGGGCACGGTGATGTAAGCAGAGAATTTGAGTTAGCCCTAACTAATCGATTAGGAGAAATATCAACACAAAATATTGAGGGCTAGTTGACTAATTCAGAAATGCTCTCATTTTAGATTCTAGGTTGTGTCTAGCCTTTTCGATGTATTCTGGACCTCTTTTGTCTGTATCTATTCCTGCCAGATCTAGGGGTACTTCATAGGCTCGAATGTCTTTCTTTTCCATCTCATAAGTTCTGATTTCTCCTTT
>JBDGSH010000085.1:0-5027 GCA_042217665.1 Candidatus Nanohaloarchaea archaeon | reverse complement strand
ACATCGCCGAGTTCATCGAGCTACCGGAAAACAAGTTCTTCATCGGCACCCAGGCACATCCAGAGTTCACATCAACACTGGAGAACCCTAACCCGCTGTACCTGGAGTTCTTAGGAAAAGCCAGAGAATAAGCTATTTCAGTGGAGAGAAGAATATAGGAATATGACTCTTCAGAGGATTGCTATAATATCTACTCTAGTCATTCTTACTTTGCCGTTGACAACATCGGATATTAATTCAGCTCTCGATTTCACATCACCAGATTCTAGTTCGCCCAACGGGGGGGGAGGAAGCTTTATTCAAGAGGGAAGTGAAGAAGGAAATAACCAACTCGTTTGGGAGGATAGCGAAACCCTTGAAGATGTCAGGAATGACATCATGCAAGTTCTTGAAGAGAAGTACGGAGGTAAACTAGTTGGTAAGGGAGGCGATAACCCTCCGAGACCTACGCCTGAATGGTTCCGGCTTTGCGGAGGAACAAGTGCAGACTGCCGAAATGATCCTCTGGGTGCTAATGCCAATGTAGAAGTGTCCTTGCTTGAAGACAATAACAGGCAAAAACTTCAAATCGGTACACGTTTCCTGTATAACGACGTAGGAGGAAAAGTCAAAGTAGCGGTTTTAAGGCCGAACGGCAAAGTGAAGACCAAATATCATAAGGGAGCTATGGGGGAGGACGGGCGAATCAATCTCTGCGGTGGAGAAGGAGGAGGGGGGGGAAGACACATGCAAGACAGGGATAAGCACCGGTGTAACATATGAGATAAGCGAAGGAGTATACTTGTACCCGGTTTTAATAGGCGCTAAAACCACCTCAAAATGTAAGGAATGTGACCGGAGTATAGCAGGAGAGTGGAAATGGCATTACATCGGTACATTTGCGGCGAACACCGGTAGAACAACCCCTCCCGAAGCCTTCGTACTGGACAAGACCTGGCTGAAAGATACTATAAACTACGTGTCCGAGGAGGAGAGGGAGATGACACGAAGATGGGTGCTTTCGCCGAGAACTATAAGAAAGGAGGCAGTTCACAAGGAACCTACAGCTTCACCTTAAAGATACCTGGAAGAAACTCGTGGTCTAACCCTGAGAATTCTATCCAGTTGCTTTACGTTACCGGAAAACAAACCGGTGATCCAACCTATTCCCGTGGAGGATGCATGTATAAGGGACCGGTGATTCCGATTACAGACTCCGAATCAGCGGACACAGGGAAAGAACAGGATACCGGTTCTGAAACAGGTGATCAAAGCAACGGAACAGGTGATTCTGAATCAACAGAGGAAGGCCAGAATACAGGGGGACAGGATCAGGGAGGTTCTGGGTCAACAGAAGAGACCTCTTTGACGATAGAAAACAGAAACGTCCAGGCCGGTAATGAAACAGTCATCCAAGTTCACGCTACCCAAGACTTAGCAAACCAGGGCCACATACTGAAAATAGAAGGACCAGAAACCCTAACTGAAAGCTTCAACCAGAGACAAACAAGCTACACGTTCACACCACAAAAACAAACAAGCTACACGTTCACACCACAAAAAACCGGCGAATACACTGTGAGGGTTCTGCCACAGGTCTTCGGACAAAACATTCCACTCATCGGAGAACTTTTACAAGGAGGAGCAATCACCAAGAAAACAATAACGGTTACGGAAACAAGTCCAAGCCAGATTCGCTGGATACAATACTGTCAAAACAAGATAAACGAACAAGTAATACCACCGCTTCAAAACTGGGGGAACATAGAAAAATGCCTGAAAAACCACATCGTACCAAATTATTTCCAGAACTCAGTCGGAGAAAACGTAGAAGTAGCACAAAGCCTATGCCAAGACATACTCAACATGCAGTACAACAGAGAAACCAAGAAATGCACAACATAAAAAACCAGCAAAGGTGAAGTAAAGATATGGATAAAACACTGGCGTTGATTGTAGGGGCCGCAGTAGTGATGATTCTAGGCATGACCGCGGCAGTAATGTTCAGCCAGGCGATCAAAGGCGTAGATCAGGGAACCGACAACGTAAGACAGGACTCAAGCTGCAACTACCAGATCAACCAGTACTGCAGAGGCAACGCAGAAGCAGCACAGTTAGACTCTAAATGTCTTAAATATATACCCAAAAACTGTAGAGAAGGCGATACAGGAGAACTCTTAAAAGCCCGGTTCGGAGAACAACTAACCTGATGGTCTACCCTCCCGGAGAGGACAGCATCCTTCTGAAAAAATGGCTTAAAAAACAGCGGCTGGGGAACAAGAAAGTTCTCGACATGGGAACAGGCACCGGCATACTCGCTGTAACCGCAGCAGAAAAAGGAGCGGAAACAATCGCAGCCGACAAAGACCCTGAAGCAATAAAAGCCGCTAGACAAAAAGCCGGAGAACACGGCGTCCAGGAACAGATAAAATTCATACAGACCGATCTCTTCAACAGTATCGAAGACAGCTTCGACCTCATAATCTTCAACCCGCCATACCTCCCAGGCAGAAAAATCGACGAAGAAGACAAAACCTGGAGAGGAGGACAAAAAGGCGTAGAGACAACAAAAGAGTTTCTGAAACACGCAGAAAACCACTTAAAACCAGGTGGAGAAACGGTAACAATCGTCAGCTCGCTCTCCGAACACGAACAGTTAATGGAAAACTTTGAACTCGAGATAGTTGAATCGGAAAAACTCTGGTTTGAACAACTCTACCTCGTAAAATTAGTTTTTTAACTGATCCTGGCAAATCTTAAACCTAAAGGGGCTCAACCAGCATGAACAAAACCAGTAAAATCCGGAGATTAACCGTTTTCGCTTTAACACTGACGTTTCTAACAGGTTTAACCGCCGCAGTATGGACTATAGAGGACGTGGACTCGCCTGCCAGCCCCGAAAACATTTCTCAAAAAAGCTCCTCCATGCAGATGGTGCGGATCCTGGACTCCAACGGAAACCCTGTCAACAGCTCGGATATGGAAGAAAACTGGAACTACTACCGCGCCAACCTGACAGGATACAGTCAAAACATTACAATGAGCCACCTCTCCAGCGGCTACTGGACCGTGGAAATCCCTGAATCAGCAAGCCTGGTCAACACCTCCAACATCACCTACGAACTGGAGAACGCGCCCTCCGAACTCAACTTCACGGAAGAAATCCATCCAGGAAACCTGTCAACAACCGCTCTGAAGCTGGGAGAAAAACAACAACCTGAAACAAAAGTAGTGGAGCCCGGAACCGCCGACACCATTGAACTAAAAGTCGTGGACAGCTCAGGGAACACGGTAGGAGACAACGCCTCAGTAAGCGTCTACTTCACCAACGGATCCTGGAGCTCGCCCAAAACCGACCTAGGCTACTCAAGCTCCGAAAACGTCTACAGCAACCAGATCACCTACCCTGACAGCTACAACAATTCATACTACCTACACGCCAAGCTCTCAATGCCTCTGAACCAGCAGCTGCAGACACCTTACCAGTATCCGTACGGCCTGAAATCCGTAAAAATAAAGACAAAACCCAGACTACACCTGAAGCTGAAGCAACTCGCCGCATCAAACGCATGCAACAACCAGAGCTTCTTCAACGCATGCTCCAGCAACGCAGAAATCCACGCAGAAATAAACACCACCTCCGATATCACAGAAGTGGATATGGCGTTGAAAGCCAAGGATTCCGGCACCTGGAAAACCCTCAAAATGAAACAGATGAACAGAACAGGAAGCATGTTCACAGCCAACCTGACCATACCGGTTCTCAACACCACAAAATACAGCAGCAACATGCAGCTCCGGTTCAACTCCACAGGCAAATACCAGGAAATCAACCACTCACTACAGTACCGCTCCTTCAAAATGAACGACCTCAGCTCCTCAGTCTCCAACCCCGGAAACTACAAGGTAAAGTTCGAAGTCCTCAACTACTTCACACCAAACCCGATAGACCCGGACAGGCTCAGCGGCCAGATAAACATTTACAACTCGACAGGAACCGAATACACCAGCTTCAACCTGTCACAGATGAAATACGACACCAGCAACGGCTTCTTCCACAAAAACATTCAGATACCGGTCGGAGACGAAGGCCTATACACCAAAGAAATCACGGTAGAAAACAACTACGGCAAAAACAAGACAATCACCAGCAGATTCAACATAACACAGATAAACCAGACATTCACAGCAGAAGACGACATAGACACAGAAATCATGACAAAAGGCAACCACACCTACCGGATCAATCTCACACCCGAAGTCCAGACCCAGCTAACCATCAACACATCAATCAGCGACGAAATAGAAAACATGACAACAGTCAACAACGGCGAACAGATAACACTCTCCGAACACAAACAGGTCAACGTCACGTTCAACATCACAGAACTAGGCAGCTACGAAGGAGAAATAACATTCACCGACACCGTCTCACAGTACAACGAAACCATAGACGTCGACATAACAGGGCCGGAATGCCAGGAACGCACAGAAAACCTTTGCCTCGGCGTAGAAAACCTGGATATCAAAACGGACCAAAGAAAAACAATCAAGAGACTGATATCCGTCGAATACATAGGATACAAAAACCAAAACCTGACTGTCACACCAGGAACCACAGGCAACATCTCACAGCTAACCACGTTAAACCCTCAAAGCTTCACACTCAACCAGCAAAACCGTTCAAAAACAGTTGAAGCCAACTTTACAGTACAAAAACCAGGAAACTTCACAGGCAACATAACAATAGAAAACGCAACCATGCCCGTAGAGCTGGAAGCAGACGTCACACCACAGAACCTAGAGCTCGCAGCACCTCCCTCAATAGACCTGGGCAACGTAGTAAAAGGAAGCACAGTTACAGAAACAGTGACGCTGGAGAACACAGGAACACTCGACATAAAATCGCTCAGCTACAACTCAAAAAGCCTCTCAGTGACAGGTCCCGACAAACAGATACCCGCAGGCGAAACCAAAGACATAGAACTCACAATCAGCGACCTAACAGACTCAGGAACAATAACAATAGAAGCCGCCAACCAGGACAA
>JBDGSH010000084.1:0-11565 GCA_042217665.1 Candidatus Nanohaloarchaea archaeon | reverse complement strand
GACTATCCGTTCTTTCTTCTCTCTCGTCAGTTTCTTCGGTGTTGGCTGGACCATTTAGGCTTCACCTCCGGTGAGGGCTGAATTGAAAATATCTTTGATCTTTGTCATTAGGCGTCCACCTCTGTTGTTGGACCCATTGTGGTTTTTATGAGCACTGATTTGATGTTGTTTTGTCCTTGAGGCATTTCTGATTCTACGAAGTCGTAGACGGTTTCTGCGTTTCTGGCTATGTTTTCTGTGTCTTGTTCTTCGTTGCCTATTTTGACTTGGAGCAGCGGTTCTTCTTTGAGTCGGAGTGTTACCGTGTTTCTGAGTGATTCGATGGTTTCTGTCGGGTCTTCTCCGGGCTGCATTGGATCGGGCATCATATTGCGTGGTCCGAAGACCTGCCCGAGGTGTTGTCCGATTTTAGGCATCAATGGTGCTTCTGCGATAAGGAAGCTGGCTTCTTCCGCCAGGTCTTTGGCTTTGCTTGGTTCGTCGAACATTTCTTCGAGTTCGCTTTCTGTGACTTCTATGTCTGCTTCTTCTGTGTTGTTGAGCAGTGTGTCTCCGATTACTCCGACTTTGACTTCTTCGTCTGCCTGGAAAGGTAGTTTGATGTCTTCGTTGAACCTGTTTTCCGGGTCGTCGAGTTCTAGGTCGGTTACGTTGATTATGAGGTCGATTGCTTCTGTGAAGTTTCTGTCTTCGCCTTCTTCGATGGCTTGCTGTATTGCGTCTTTGAATGTCATTTTTGTATCGCCTCTAGAGGTCGTCTTCCGCTTCTATGCGGTCGTCGTATTCTCCGTTCTTGATTTTTTGTTGGACTTCGTAGGCGTCTTCTCCGTCGATTGTGATTCCCATTGAGTCGGCTGAGCCGATTACTTCTTTTACCGCTCCTTTGAGATCCATCGCTAGTAGGTCGGATTCCTTCATTCTGGCAAGTTTACAGGCGGTTTCGAACTCCATGTCCGCGACCTTGTTTGTGTTGGGTTCGCCTGAGCCTGATTCGATGCCTAGTTCGTCTTTGATAAGCGCGGCTATAGGCGGTTTTCCGACTTCGATTTCGAAGTCTCCTGTTTCTTCGTCGACTATGACGTCGACAGGTACTTCCATGCCTTCGAAGTCTTCTGTTTCCTGGTTTATTGCGTTTACAACTTCTCCTACGTCTACTCCTTGGATTGGAGCGAGTTCTGGGCCTAGCGGAGGACCTGCTGATGCTTGGCCTCCTTCTACCAGTGTTGAAACGGTAGTAGTGTCTCCCATTTAGTTTTCACCTCTTGTTTTTTGTGTCATTTTTGTGTGCCTCTGTGTAGTATTTGTTTAGTTGGTTGAAGCTTTTTTCCTGACCGTGTTGATGTCGACTGTAGTCGGTATCGGTACTGCAGCATCGATTAATTCGATTGTGACTTCTCTGTTGGTTTCGTCTACTCTTTTGACCTTGGCTTCTTCGCCTTTGAATGCGCCGCCGACTACTTCGACTTCGTCGCCTTCCTCGATTTTTATTTCTTCCTCTTCTTCTGAAAGGTATTTTTCGATTTTTTCTATGTCTACTTCGTCGTCTATGATGCCTCTAAGGTTTCTTATTTCGCTTGAAAGGTCTTTGATATCGTTTTCGTTGCCTTCGATGAAGATGTAGCCTTTGAGGTCCTGTGGGTGGAAGACTGCTTTTATGTCAAGGTTTTGTGCTTTTATCTTGCTTCTTAATGCTTCTATAGCGGTTTTTTCTCTTCCACGCGTGGTTCTGGCTGTTAGGATCATTTTTTATAGCACCGGTACAAGGTTGGCGATCATGTAGAAGATGAAGCCCATTAAGCCTATTATAAGCATTCCTGCGCCTGTTATTTTCGCTGACATTTCGAATTCTTCTCTGTCAGGTTTTTTTGCTATCTTAAGCACTCTCTTGTATTCGTTCAGTTTGTGCTTGACAGTTGTCGCCAGTTTTTTCGGGTCTAGCTCCATCTCAGTGTTTCACCGTACAGTTTTTTGAGGGAGAACTAGCGTTGAATCTAGCTCCCTCCCACCTGGTCGGTGGTTCAAACGGGTTGTTAGAAAGACGTGGACTGAACTTTTATAAGCGGATTGTTAGAGAAACTCGACATCCGAGAACAGTTCTCGGGTTTTCTCTGTTCCCAGGATAAAGTAGATCAGCCAGCCTAGGGGCACGAACCAGATGATTCCGAGGTAGATAATTCTCTGCTCTGATTTCAGGTCTTCTCTGACCAGGCATCGGAACGTTCCGTACAGTTTTCCGACTATTTCTACTGCTCCGATTATGAAGGCGCCTAGAAAGATAAATGAGAGAGAAATGCCGAATAATGCGGCCAGGATCTCTATCATTTCTCTATATGAACTCTACGCCGAGTTCTTCTTCGATTTCATCTTCGTATTCGTCGCTGTGAGTTTTCTCGGGACCGTAGATCTGCGGGCTGTCGACTCCGGTTACGATGATCATGGACTGTAGCGAGTTTTCCATGTCTTCTCTGACCTGCGCTCCCCATATGACTTTGGCTGAGTCGCTGAGTTTTCCGGAGACTGTGTTGACGACTTCCTGTGCTTCGTTCAGCGACAGAGAGGTGCCGCCTGTGACGTTTACGAGTGCGCCTTTGCCGCCTTCGATGTCTACGTCGAGCAATGGGTTGCTTAATGCTTTTTGTACGGCTTCTGTCGCCCGGTCTTCTGTGTCGCTTTGTCCCATTCCGATCATGGCGATTCCTCCTTCGCCCATGACTGCTCTAATGTCTGCGAAGTCTAGGTTGACCAGTCCTGGTTTTGTGACGAGTTCTGTTACGCCTTTGACTGCGTTAACCAGTATTTCGTCTGCGATCTTGAACGCTGTGTTGAGTGAGACGTCTGGCACGATTTCGAGTAGTTTGTCGTTTGGTATTACGATTAAGGTGTCTACGACGTCTTCCAGCATTTCTAGTCCGTATTCTGCGTTGTTTTGGCGTGCCTGTCCTTCCATTTCGAACGGTAGTGTGACGATTCCTACGGTCAGTGCGTCTTCTTTTTTGGCTTGTTGTGCGATTACGGGTGCGCTTCCGGTTCCTGTGCCTCCTCCGAGACCGCAGGTTACGAATACCATGTCTGCGTCGGATACTGCGTCTTTAACTTTGTTTTGGCTTTCTTTGGCTGATTCTTCTCCTACTTTGGGGTCTGCTCCGGCTCCGAGGCCTCCTGTGAGCTCTTTTCCGATTAAGACTTTTTTGTCGGCGTTTGCGTAGAGAAGGTCTTGCGCATCAGTGTTCATTGCGATTGTTTCGCAGCCTTCGATGCCGACTTCGACTAGGCGTGAGATTGTGTTGTTTCCTGCTCCTCCTGTTCCGATTACTTTGATCTCTGCCTTTCTCTGTTCTATCAGTTCTTCGAGTTCGTCGTCTATCTCGTGGTTTTTCTGTTTTTGCTGTGGTACGCTTCCGTCGCCTCGTTTTGCTTGTTCAATCTTGTCTTCCATGGATCAGAACCCTGTCGAAAACTTTTGAATCCTAGCTGTTGTTATGTTTAAGAGGTTGTCATGAAACTATATAAAAATGGTTGTCGAGGCTTTCACCCCTCTACAACCTCTGCCTCAAGATCTGTGTACTCCTCTATCTCCTGTTTGATCTCTTCAATGACTTGTTCCGGCAGCTCGTGTTCGTGATCGTCGTGGCTGTGCGTCTTTTCAAGTTTAACCGTTCTTTCTTCGATCTCCGGTTTTCCGTGGCCGACCCTGTAGTTGTAGATGTTTTTGGCGATCTCTTCGTCATCCTCTACTTTTTCTTTGACCTTGATCCAGTACTCCAGGTCCTTACCCGCTAATGGATGGTTGAAGTCGACTCTGACCCGTCCTGAGCCTTTGGAGATTACTTTGCCGCGTCTTCTGCCTATCATGATTTCTTCGCCTACTCGTACGTCGACGTCTTGTTGTTTGAACTCTTTCTCCGGGTAGGTCTCTACTTCGTCGCTGCTGCGTTCTCCGTATGCTTTTTCTGCAGGTATCTCAACCTCTTTCTCTTCTCCGACCTCCATGTCTTTGAGTGCTTCCTCGAAGCCTTCGATTACAAAGTTTTCTCCGATTAAAACCGGTATAGGGTCGTAGCTTCTGTCTTCAGTGTGTAAGCCTTCTTCTTTTGCTTTATCCTTTACTGTAAGGTCAAAGATTTCTCCGTCCGCTTTACCTATGTAGTCTACAAGTACCATTTCGCCTTCTTCCATCGTAATTCACGGTAGAGAATTCGGGTTCAAAGTTAAAAGCTTCAACGCGTTCAACTGTCACATGGACTGGATAACAAAACTTCCCGACCCGGTTGAAGCATCGCTCCAAAACCTGCTGGACTCTGTTGAAACCCATGAAAACGCATACATGGAGGCTCAAAACGCTTCAGTCGGCCAGATCTGGGTTTCAATGGCGTTGATGAACCGTAGAATCCAGAAACTGGAAAACATGGTCCAGGCGCAGAGAAAAGCAATGAAGGAAATGAATCAGGAAATCGACGTCGACAGACACCTGGACAGAGACCTGGAGAAAAGCCTGAAAAACTACTGAGCTTTACTCCATAACTATCGCAGGTTTTCCTGGCTCTGCTCTTTCAGCTTTTTGCTCGGAGGATTCGGATTCTTTCTCCAGTTCAACCTTTGCTTCGAACTCGTTTTCCATGAAACTGGTGCTTTCTTCTAGGATTTCAAGCTCTCTCTCCGTTGAGAAGATTTCGTCCGGTAGCTCGCCGGGATCCTCCATGTACTCCTCCAGGAACGATTTCACCTGGTCTGCGTAACGTTTCCTGTCCTCCACTAGCTGGCTCATGGCTTCGCCGAACTCTGGTCTTTCCTCCACAATTTCTTTGATCTCTGTGAACAGTTCACGTTTCCAGCGATCCGCTACAATAATTTTTACTGTTTCAAAGCTGTCAACCAGTTCTGAGACTTCTCTTATATCGTCTACAGTGTTTTTAACCAGTTCCTGAGCGTTTTCAATCTCTTCGTCTATCAGGGCTTCTTCAAGCTCCGGCCATTCAGCTTCCGCAACTAGTCCTTCCTTTCCTATTTCTTTCCACAGCTCTTCACAGATGTGAGGTGTGAAAGGCGCCATTAACCGGATCTGCGTCTCTATCATCCGGTTCACGACTTCTTGGTTGAGCTGTTCAGATCTTTTCCTGTAGTCGTTGATAAGCGAGTTAAGCTGGAAGAAAGCGTTTAAACCGGCTTTCCGTGTCTGGAATTCTTCTAGGCCTTCTGAAGCGTTTTTGACAAGTTTTTGAAGTCTGGAAAGCGCGTATCTGTCCAGGTTGGTTCTCTCTCTTTCTACGCCCTCTCCGTATAGTTCTTTGGAGCGGCTGTAGAATCTTTCGAGCTTGTTTCTGTACTGTTCTACCTGGTCTGATCGCCAGTCGAAGTCCTGCCAGGGTTCTACAGATGCGAAGAGGAAGAATCTGGTGGTGTCGGCGCCGTACTCTTCTATAGCTTCTTCTGCTGGAACGACGTGGCCTTTGCTGGAGCTCATTTTCTCTCCTTCTAATAAGCCCATGCCCCATGCTGCTATGCCTTCCGGCCATTTGTCTCTGCCGAATAAAGCGGTGTGATGGTACATGAAGAAGGTTAAGTGGTTCTGAATAAGTTCGTTTGCCGATGTTCTCCAGTCCAAGGGGTACCAGTAGTCAAAGCTTTCTCTTGCGTCTTCCAAGACCTGTTTTTTGATCTCTGATTTCTCTGCGACTTCTTCTAGGTCTCCTTCGTTGTTGAATATGTAGTCGAATACGTAAGGCTCCAGTTTTTCTGCGTCCACGTCTTCTATTATGTTTTTGATGGTGTAGAACGCCATGTAGATTGTTGAGTCGCTGAGAGGTTCGATTACAAAGTCGTCGTCGAACGGTAGCTGGGTGCCGAGGCCGTAGTTTCTGATGCAGGGCCAGCTTTCCAGCCAGTCGACCGTATGTTCGTACTGTTCACGTGTCTTCTCAGGTATCAGCTCCATGTCGTTTAGGCAGCTTAATACTTTGTCTTTCCATTCTTTGTCGCCGTACTCCAGGAACCAGGAGTCCTGCATCGCCACTATAACTTTTCCGCCGCAGCGGCATTTAACTTCCTCTGAGAAGTCGTGCATCGCGTCAAACCGTTCCTGGTTCTCGAACTGTTCGATAAGCCGGTCCTTGACCGCGTTAACTTTTTCGCCGGCAAAGTCCTGGCAGTTAGCGTTCAGGGTTCCGGAGTGGAACTCTTTCTCGTATACCTCTTCCGTTGCCTTCTCCAGAGCTTCTTCATCGTCCTGAGACTCTACGCCGTATTCTTCACACGCTTCTTTTGCTGGAACCTCGCCGTAGCCTTCTACATTTATTATGGTCTTTGGCTCGATGGTTTCAACTTCTTCCGCGTCGATTCCGTACTCTTCAAGCTGTCCAGAATTCTTTTTCAAGTCTTGAAGCGAGATCCAGTCGTACGGTGCGTGTGCTGGGACAGACATAACTACTCCGGAGCCTGAATCCGGATCGACAAATGTTGCGGGAAGAATAATGACTTCGTCGCCTGTGACAGGGTTCACTACTTTTTCGCCGACAAACTCTTCGCCTTCAACCTTTTCAATAATTTTAACGTCTTTCTCCTGGTGTTTCAGCTTTTCAGCTGCTTCCTCGCTGACAACCCATTCTTCATCGTCGACTTCAGCTTTAACATACTCTCCTTCAGGGTTGATTAAGGTGTGTGTGACGCCGTAGACGGTTTCGGGCCGTAGAGTTGCCATAGGGAAGATTTTTCCGTCTTTCCGGAACTTTACGAGCGAGTACTCCTGTTTCTCGGCGTCCTCACCTTCCAGCAGGTCGTGCGTCGTTACAGGGTTTTCGTCGTTCAGACAGTATTTTGTCGGGTGTAAGCCTTGTTTAACCAAGCCTTGTTCTCTAAGCCGTTTGTACTGCCATTCTATGAATCTGTTGTACTGTCTGTCGTTTGTGGTGAATTCTCTGCGCCAGTCGACAGAGAATCCTAGTTTTTCCATTCCTGGCTTGTAGCTGTTTTCGATAAAGTAGGATGCGAAGTCCATGGGTTCGTCCCAGGACATCATCTCGTCTTCTGGAACGTTGTAGACGTTTTTCAGGTTGTCTATCTGTTCTTCGTCGCCTTCCTTGATTCTGTCTAGTGCTCCGATGATCGGTGTTCCTGTTACGTGCCAGCCCATCGGGAACAGGACGTTTTTGCCCTGCATTCGTTTGAAGCGTGCGAATACGTCTGGCAGCGTGTAGGTGCGGACGTGTCCGATATGCATTCCGCCGCTGGGGTAGGGGTATGCGACGGTGATATAGAATTTTTCCTGGTTGTTGGGTTTTGGCTGGAAGATCTTTTCTTCCTGCCATTTTTGCTGCCATTTCTCTTCGATCACGTTCAGCCTGTCCGCAAAATCTTCTTCCATGTAAACTTTTGGAGATGCAACTTATTTGAAATTGAGCTCCTTCCCGACAGCTTCCGGGCTCACGGCCTCGCTACTATTTTAAAGGCTGGCTGCCAAAATCTTTGATACGATGACCAGGCTGGTATGTGTCAGCGGCGGAAAAGGAGGAACGGGCAAAACAACAGTAACTTCCAACGTAGGCGCAGCCTTAACCAATTTTGGCGCAGACACGATAGTTTTAGACGCCAACCTGACCAATCCAAATCTAGGATTCCATCTGGGTATTCCTCTGTACCCTAAAACACTTCACGATGTTCTTAAAGGCGATGCGCACATTACAGAGGCTATGTATATCCATAACTCCGGTCTACGTGTTGTTCCGGCCGGTCTTTCGATAGACGACTTGATGGATACCTCACCTGACAACTTGAGCGACGTGCTGCTTGACACGGTGGGTCAGCCCGACTTTGTACTGGTTGACTCGGCGGCAGGTCTTGGAAACGAATCTTTAAACGCTATTGAGGCTTCTGACGAGGTTTTAATTGTTACTAACCCTAATCTTCCTGCTGTAACCGATGCTTTGAAGACTGTGAACGTTGCGGAGGAAGCAGGTACTGATGTTCTCGGCGTTGTGGTTAACAGAGCAAAGGATAATGAATCAGAGCTGGAGGACGATGAAGTGGAGTCAATGCTTGGATACGAGGTCTTGATGCGTGTTCCTGAGCATGATAAGATCCAGGAGGCGCTTTCACAGAAAAAGCCGATTGTGCATCATGAGCCGGATCATCACGTCTCCGAACGGTTCAAAGGTGTGGCGGCGCAGCTAGCCGGTATAGAGTACGAGCCGGAGATTGAGGAGGAAGGCCTCTTCTCAAGAATCTTGAACCGGTTCAAGTAACTGCCAGCTTTTTATTCCTCTCTTCCAAATTAAGATGCGATGACCAGAGTTATCTCCGTAGTCTCCGGCAAGGGAGGGGTCGGTAAAACAACTTTGACCTCCAACCTGGGTGTAGCGCTGTCGGAGCTTGGAGAAGACGTCTTGTTGATCGACGGCAACTTTTCAGGCGCCAACATGTCTCAGCACTTCGGAATCAGCTTTCAGGACGTCTCACTCAACGATGTTCTCCAGGGAGAGGCGTACATAACTCAGGCGGTGGCTAAACATCCTACAGGCGTCTCGATTCTGCCTGCCTCGATTCTGGACTTTCATGGAAACCATGAACAGCTGAAACATTCCATAGTAGACTTTTTAGGCACCAAAGATTTCGTATTAATAGATGCGGCGGCCGGAACCGATGAAGAGGTACAGGCCGCGATCGAGACCGGTGATGAAGTTCTTCTGGTTTCGGAGCCGGAGCTTCCTTCGCTGACTAACTGTCTCGGCGCCAAGAAACTGGCTGAGGAGATGGAGAAAGAGGTTCTCGGCGTGGTCTTAAACAGTGTTAGAGGCGAGAAAACCGAGGTAGATGAGGAGGAGATCCGAGAATTGCTTGAAGAAGAGGTTATTGACCGGGTTCCGGATCATCGCCATGTTAGAGAGGGTATTGCGTTGAGAGAGCCTGTGGTTTCTTACAAGCCTAGTTCGAAGCCGGCTTTGAAGATTAAGGACGTTGCGCATCGGTTGAAGGGTCAGGAGCCGCCGCAGAGAGACTTGAAGACTCGTTTAAAGTCCAGGATGCATGAGCTGTCGCTGCTTGATTAAAGCTTTAAGCGATCGGTTCCGAACTTTTTGGTATGACTGAGTTCTTCAGAAAGTACGATCTCAGAGGCAAGTACCCGGATCAGATCGATGAAGCCAGGGCTGAAAAGGTTGGAAAAGCGTACGGAACTTTTACAGACGCGGAAAAAGTTTTGGTAGGGCGAGACGGGAGGAAACATGCTGAAGAAATTACTGAAGCATTTAAAGAAGGTATCAGGTCTACAGGGACGAAAGTTTTGGATGCAGGAACGGTTCCGACACCGGTTATCTATTTTGGAGCTGAGAAAATGGAATTGGAGTCGTCGGCGATTGTTACAGCGTCCCACAACCCTCCAGAGTACACAGGTTTCAAGTTCTGTATCGAAGGCAGCAAAGCTATGAGCAGAGAGGGAGGTATGGAGCAGATACAACAAATTTACGAGGAAGAAAGCTTTGATGAAGCTGAGGCAGGAGAAGAATCTGTAGAGCTGAAAGAAGATTATATCGATTTTGTATCGGAAAAAGTTGATATAGAAAAAGGTTTTGAGGTAGTACTTAACTTTGGTAACGGTGTAGCTTCCGTTATAGGCAGAGAACTGTTCGAAAGACTTGGCTGTGACGTTAAAACTGTTAATGAGAAGCTGGACGGCAGTTTCCCTAACCATTCTCCGGCTCCTGGAGACGAGGAGGCGCAAAGCCAGCTGAGAAAGGAGATGGACGACGAGGATCTTGGCGTAATTTTTGACGGCGACGGCGATAGAGCCGGTTTTATTCTGCCCGGTTACGGTTTTATTGAGGAGAACAAGCTTTTAACGTTGTTTGCAGAGGAAATATTAAGTTTTTCTGATGGTCAAAAAGTTGTGCATGATTTGAGTGCTTCTAAGCTGTTGAAGGAGAGGGTTTCCGAGCTTGGAGGCTCTACTGAGGAGATGCCGGTTGGCTCTACTTTTATCTCTGAGAAGATTCATGAGGACGATAACGTGGTGTTTGCTGGTGAGCTTTCCGGCCATTTCTTCTTTCCAGGCTTAGATGTGCCGTGGGATGACGGCTTTTTCGCTGCTGCGTTGATGTGTGAAGTTGTAAGCAGCGGAGATGTTGGGGAGAGGCTTGAGAGCTTTCCTGAGTATCCTGTGTCGCCGGAGCTCCGGATTAAATGTTCTGAGGAGGCGAAGAAGCCGGTTGTGGAGGATTTGAAGCGTGCTTTTGCTGACCACGAGCTTGGTTTGAAGGATGGTGTGAAGGTTAATTTTGAGTCCGGCTGGGTGCTTGTCAGACCTTCCAATACGGAGGAGAAGATGTCTATACGGTGTGAGGCCGATACAGAGGACGAGGTTAACAGACTGTTGAACAAAGTTAGGTCCAGGACAGAGAAACTGATTAGGAGGCATGAGAATTGAGTGGATGTTGATTTTCGGGGGTATTCAGTAGTTTTCTGTTTTGACTTCCTCTAGTTTTTCCAGGTGTTGGTCTTTTGTCAGTATTTTTTCGTTTAGGTGGCGTGCCGTTCCAGCGATAAGGTAGTCTATTGAGCTTATTGGTTCTCCTTCCTGCATCAGTTTTCTCTTTGTCCTAGCTGCTTCCTTCTCCGCTGCAGGTGTCAGCTCGGCTCTATCCAGGTTTTCTTTAATTCTCTCTATCTCTGTCTCAGAGTCCGC
This sequence comes from Candidatus Nanohaloarchaea archaeon, assembly GCA_042217665.1. Classification (GTDB taxonomy): domain Archaea; phylum Nanohalarchaeota; class Nanosalinia; order Nanosalinales; family Nanosalinaceae; genus JBDGSH01. The sequence continues at coordinate 896 of JBDGSH010000084.1, read as the reverse complement.
TCCTACGTATAACTCGTATAAGACGCCTGGAGGGAGAATTAAAGGTTCTTTGACATCTTTTAATTCCTCAAGTTTTTCCACAGCGCCTTTATCGTTCTTAAGAAGATCGATTAAGAAGTTAGTGTCGAGAATCATCTCTCTTCTGAGCCTCGATATCTTGTTTATTCATTTTCTTCACTCTATCTCTAGCTTTCTTAGCTTCTTCTTCGCTCCAGGAACCCACAAGTTCCTCGAGAGTGTTGTAATCTCTCTCCATCTCGTTTCTTAAGGCCTTCCGGATAAAATCCGATCTATTCTTGTAGCCGGGAAGCCTCTCCACAAAACGGTCAACAAGGTTTTTCTCATCGTCAGGAATGTTTACAGCAACCTTCGTCATAACGAAATAATACGGCTATATTATTTTAAATCTGCCGGAAGAAATGTATAGGAAACCTGCAATCATTTAGTTATGGAGAGAAAACAGGACTCACACAAAGGAGAAAACGGCAAGGTCGCGGTCATCGGAGGCAGCAAAGAGTTTACCGGTGCTCCTGCGTTGTCGGCTCAGGCCGCGTTGAGAACCGGCGTCGACCTCACCAAAATCGTTACCTCGGAAGAGGTTTCCGATACTGTCGCGTCTTTCTCCGAAAACCTAATAGTGGAGGCGTATCCTTCCGATTTTTTAGGCCCTTCCGGTGTAGAAGACGTTCTGGAAACTGTTCGCTGGAGCGATGCGACGGTTATCGGGCCAGGCCTCGGAAATCCTGATCCTGAAGCCGTGGAAGAGATAGTTGAACGCGTAGATGTTCCGCTTGTGGTCGATGCGGATGCGATCAAACCAGCTTTGAGTGCAAATATTTCCGACGCGATTTTTACGCCGCATCAGGGTGAGAAAGAGTTGATTGAGGAAGAGTACG
>JBDGSH010000083.1:0-2439 GCA_042217665.1 Candidatus Nanohaloarchaea archaeon | reverse complement strand
AGCAGAAGATAGTAATCATAACCAGGATTCTCGCATATCCCTATATTGTTTCCAATAGAAAAACCAAGATTTCTGTTATTCTCTATCAAATCTATATCCGAGAACTCTTCTTTGACCATCTCTTTTGAACCGTCATCGCTACCATTATCTACCACTAAAATGTCATAAACCTCGTACTCAGTACTCTCTCCTATAGAACTAAGACAGGCTTCCAGATAATCCTTGCCATTCCAGTTCAGGATTATAATTAGAACCGATTCCATCTTTAACTCAGCTCATCCCAAGGAACTTCTCTCAATACTTTAGCGTTTAATCCTCTAGGATGGCCGTAAACACCATTCTCTCCTAGCAAGTTTCCGTGATCAGAAGTTACTACAGTTTTGCCATTTAGCTCGACAGAAATCCGATTGACGGCTTCTTCTACTTGCCGCAGGTTTTGTCTATATCCTTCCACAGCTCTTTCCCTGCTAATCTCTGATTTCATAGCTTTACCCCAGACGCTTCCCTCTTCGCCGTCACTCATAAGCCAGTCAAAGCCAGCGCCAGCATCAGGGTCGCTTATAAACGGTTGATGTGGCTGCATGAAGTGAATGATTTTCTTCTTTTCAGGAAACAGTTTTTCAGCGGTCAAAGCATCCCTTACTATACTTTCTGGCAAAACAGTCTTATACTGCTTATTCCAATCGGTCTCGTAGGTATGGAAAACCTCGTGGAAAACCTGAGAGACCTCACGGCCCGTCTCCTCCCGGAAAAAACTCTGTTTGAAGAAAGGGTTTCCTGTAACATAGACCACATCAGACCAATCGCCTTCTGAAAAAGTTTTCTGTATGAATTCTCTCGTATTACTCCCTAAAGTTATTCTCGTGGCGGTTTCACCAAATACGTGCGTATAAGTATCGTATCTACATGCATCTAGAATAATCAAGTTGTCCCAATCTAAATCATCAATTCTCCTCCCCTCTTCATGTTCGACCTTGTCTATACCAGAAATGCTCATCCTCTCAAGGAACTTACAAAGGGCGGTAGCACCCCTAAAATCTCTTATCTTGGGGTACAACCTTGTCTTGTATTTAACACAAACTGACCCAAACAGATTGGACATAGGAGAAATCTGTCCTCTAATCCTTTTTTATCTGACTATAAGTAACCCTTATTTTCAAATGCGCTTACACTCTAGCCATACCTAATTAGCCTCAAGTGTCCTTTGGAGATCAGTTGATGCTTGACTCCAAGACCGAGGTTCAAAACTTACATCAAAGTCTTTGTTCTCTTCTACCTTTCTAGCCACAGCCTTGCTATCGAATTCAGAATAAGTGATAGCAACATCTTGTAGGTCTTCTACACAGGGAAGATTCTCGCATAATATGGGGATTGTACCACATGTCGCCGCCTCGACAGGTGTTCTGCCGTAGCCTTCAAAGAAAGCGGAGTGGAGGTATACTGAGGCGTTGCTGTAGACTCGTCGTAGATCTTCCAGAGGCAGGAAGCCTGTGAAGGTTACTCTTTCTTCCTCGCCTTTTTCCCGGATACATTTCTCCAGACGCTCCCTGTTCTCTTCGTCGTACTTGCGTCCCGCTATGACCAGCTGGTATTCTTCCGGTAGTTCCGAAAGCACATCTATCAGGAACTCTGGGTTCTTTCTGGTCTGTAGACCCCCGAGATAGAGTATATAGTCATCGGGTAAATCGACGGATTCGGGTTTGGAAGTATCCTTGTATACTCGGTCCGTGTCCACCCCTTGCCTCACCACATGGATTTTTCCTTCTTCAACCCCTATCTCGTTGACAAGGTCGTCCTTGGTGACTTCGGATATCGCTATGACTTTATCGCACTTCTTAACGTTCTCTATAGATTTCTTGATGTTGTAGTTCTCGATGAAGTTGCCCTCGAAGTTTAGGACCCATTCCAGGTCATGGACTATCGGGATTATGTCGGCTTCGTACCTCTCTGGGTTCACGCCAGAGAGTAGTGTGTGGCTGGGGAAAAGTATCGAGCTGTATTCCTTTTCAAGCTTCTTCACCAACCGCGGTATCGTCCAGTGCAGCCGGATATTAATCTGGAAGAACGGCGCCCTAGTTCCCGGAACTTCCTCTTGGTGTATCCTAGCTGCCTCGCACAGCTTGTCTGTGAAAAACTGGACGCTTCCGTCCGTAAGATCTGATAGCATTACTGTATTGTCTAATTCGGAGTTCATTCTGCCACTATCCAGCTAGTAAATTAAATTATTCCTAGATAAACTTTTGTTTGTATGGCCGAACCTGAAATCGCTATAGTAACTATGGAAAGGCACCAAGAACTACAAGAGACGCTCGACCATCTCGAGGATTTAGGGCTAATAGAGCGCGTAAAAGTGGTCGACGGCTCTTCAGGAGATATGACGAAGGAAGTATGCGGGGATTTCAGGGCTGATTGGAGCAGGCAAAGCTCCTCTGGTATGAC
>JBDGSH010000082.1:0-4881 GCA_042217665.1 Candidatus Nanohaloarchaea archaeon | reverse complement strand
ATGGACTCTCCGTCCTACAATACCCCCAAGTATGATGGAGGCTTCTCTATGCGGTGTTTTTCACCACAGATTATATGTAAAACTACAAGCGTTTTCAACCTTATGCCTGCTACGAGAAAAGTCCAAGAAGGATCAAATGGACAAATCTTAGTTACAATACCAAAAGATTTTGCGGAGGCTTTTGAATTAGAGCAAGGTTCAGAGGTAGAATTTAAACCACTTAGCGGAGAAACTCTACAGATCAAAAAGAAATAGAGTTCAAGATCTCGAATCCCTCAAGCTGCCGAAATTTCAGAAGATAGACATTTTACACCTCTTTTTAAGCCGAAAGCACTTCCTCAATAGTCAAACCTTACACCATAATGGTGTATGGAAACCCCAGTATGGGTAATAGATAAATTTTAAGCAATTTAAACACTTCTTACAAACGACAAACCAACGACAGATAGTTTTACAATAGACAAACTAACGACAGAGGTTTAAAAACGACATCCAAGGCGGAGGAAGTAGTAGAAGGCTTTAAATGTTTGTTAATCAATTAATAGCCTGAGGCGATCAAAATGCCATCAGCTACACAATGCCGAGAATTTGTCGAATCAAAATCAGAGGATCTCTCAGAGGACGCACAACAGTACGCTTGTGGACTTCTCCGGAAGGTAAACTCAGATCCTTCTGAGCTTCCAGAAAACCGGATGGAGAAACTCCTGAATCGAGCAGAAAGATGGGAACAGGGCACTTATGGAGAATTCTCCGTAGTAGATAACCGGGAACAGAAGAAGGAGAAAACTCCAGAAGCCGAGCCCGTAGAAGCCCAGAAGCAGAGCCAAGAGACTCTGGAATAGAAATCAGGATAATTAGGACAAAGACTGAGGATAAGAAAATGGCTGATTATCTAAAAATCTTGAAAGAAGAATTGGAAAAGGAAGCCGAGGGAGGGAATCTCGGCGGAGGAGAGGGAGAAGATGTACGAGCTAAAACAGAACCTAGAGCAGCCTCTTAAAGAAGGCTTTGGTGAAGATAGTAAGGAAAAACGCCGTTGTAGTATTAATCTCTTTGAGTCTCAATGGGAAGAACTTGACCGTTTGAGCGAAGAAAATAATGTTTCAAGAAACGAGGTTCTCCGCCGAATTCTCAAGATAATACTTGGTCAAGAATTAAACTTTGATCTATTCTTCCAGTCGGGCAAGGCGAAGAAAGATGGCAGAAGTTAAGTCAATCAGTCTAGACCAAGAAGCTCAAGAAATGTGGAAAAGAAATGAGGATATTATACAGGAGATATACGGCGGTAGAAGCGATCTTTTCAAAGACAAACTCAAGGAGGTAGACCAGAAAACTGATCTAGATGCCAAGATTGAGAAGAAACAAACAAAAATAGCAAGGAATCTTCAGGAAAACCTAAAGCTCAGTAGAGAGCTTAAAGGACTGAAAAGAAGAAAAGAAAGACGCAGAAAAGAGGAACTTTTAGAGAAAAAGAAGCAGAAAGTGAAAAAATTAGAAAAAGAACTTGAGGAGATTAAGAGTATATCCGACAGTGAGATAAGAGATAAAGTCTTCCGAAAATATGCTGAATCTTCTAAATATGATGTAGAAAATGATCCTGAAGTTAGAGATAAAATAGAGGAGAATATTGAGAGGAAGATCCGTAACAAAAAGCAGGAGATTCAAGAAAAGGAAGAGAAATTGGAAAACCTAAAATTGGATATCCAAGAGTTAGAGGCTGAAATAAATGATTAGAGAGGTATTTACAGGTCATATAAGTTGGTTATTTAATACACTTTTTCTGTACGTACGGTCAAAATCTAAAGGTAAATCCGGTTATTTAATTAGTTTATTTAATTAACGAAATGGTTCTACAGAGTCTCTCAAGGTGTACGTACAGATGATTTACCAGAGTGAAAAGAAAGGTGAAAACTGGTCAGAGAACAGAAATAAAGAACGCTTGGCAGTAACTTTACCATCCGGATTGAAGAATGGGGTAAAAGAGAAATTGAAGAACAGCAGTTTGACTATGAGCGATCTTGTAGAAGAGAAATTTAGGGATTTTTTGAGAAAAACAAAAAATCCCGAAGCCTTGTATGATCAGGTAGAAGAATATGTATGTGGATGTGGAGCCGTCATATCTAGAAAGGGCATCAGAAAAAATGACGGAGTCTGTCCAGGATGTAATGAAAAAATAGAGAATTTCTAATAAAATACGACGTTTCGACACAATTATCTAATTGAAGGTAGTTCCTAGAGATACCTCCAGAGTTGCATCAGTATCTCCAGCACCATCATCCCTGCCATCGAATGTTATTGTATCGGTTGAGGAAGAACCTAGAGTATAGGTTAAGCTCGCCGTATTCTCATCAGCAGTATCTCCATTTATATCTACTGCATAACCCCCATCAGGATTATTTTCATACACCCAAAACGTCACTTCATGCTCTCTCTTTGAATCAGGTGCGTCGATAGTTAAAGGAAAGTTAACGTTCACAGGGTTTTGATCCTGACAGTAATCGTTGGTTTGAGTTCTGCATCCTCCCACTCTTTCGCCTGCAGTTGTAACGGCTAACCGAGGATCACAGCTCGATAGATAATCACAACTTGAGTGAATATTGATCAAGTGAGAAGTTACTACAATCTTCGCATCTCTAAGAGGAAATTCATCAATACCGTCCATTCGTATCTCATCGCCATCAGTATTTGGTTCTAAAGGATCTGCACCCGTCTCTATTTCCGCTCCATCATTTAATCCATCATCATCCGTATCTGCATCTCTAACTTCAGTGCCCTCTTCAATCTCTTGATTGTCACTTAATCCATCTGAATCAGTATCAAATTGGACAGGACTAGAGTCTAAACTGTTTACCTCTCTGCCATCATTTAAAGAGTCACCATCTGTATCCTGATTTACCGGATCTGTACCGTAACTATTGACCTCTTCACCATCGTTTAGCCCATCATTATCAGAATCCGTGTCTTGAGGATTAGTATCACGTTCCTCATATTCCACCTGATCGCTTAAACCATCGCTATCGGAATCAGAATTAGAAGGATTTGTACCAATCTCCTCTTCCTTTGTATCCGTCAATCCATCATCATCAGAATCTACATCTGTCTGGCCTAAACTAGGATTATCTTGAGGTGAAACATCACCGCCAGTAGTAGAAACTGTTGCCTGACCCGAGATAAGTTCAGGTTGTGAGTTTGAATATCCAATTACAACGAAACCAATAATCAAAAGAGCAACTATCCCCCCTATTGCGTATTTATTTTCCATTCTCTCCCCTACTCCTACTTAAGGACATTAACTATTTTAAAAATTTATTCTTATGCCGATATTTTCGTAAAAACGCCTACTAAATATTTTCTAGAACCCCCTGAACTATATCTCTAAACTCATCCGCTGAATAGCCTGCTCTTTCTGCTTTATCACGGACTTCCTGAAGCTCCGATCTATCAGGTTTGTTATGCTGTTCTAGTTCTTCTGTTGCTTCACTGCCGCATTCAGGACAGTAACCTTGAATATTCGAAACCCATTCACCACAGTGACACTGCCATGGCTTCAAACTATCTTGATTGAAACTTCTTTCTTCTTCACATAATTCTTCTCCAAAGTCTTCTCGCACACCCATTAAAACACTTTCAGACATGGTCTCTAAGTAGTGCTTAGGTGCATCACTGGTCGAACTCCATCCAAAGAATGATCTAAGAAATTGTTCGTTCTTATCTTTGGCAGCCCAGTATAGTGCCCTGGCATCTCTCCAGAACCAATGGGGTTTCCGAGTAATTGAATCAGGGATTAAATCCTTGTTTTTAGCCTGTTTGACTGCGTTTCTCAATACTTTCCTCATGTCCTGATCTTTCATTGGTTTTCGTTTCTTGATAGTCTCTGTATGTTTGCCGCTCCATTCGCATTCATCCGAAATACATCTGTATATTCTGTTTTCATAGTTTCTTCTTCCATTGCTTTTAACCCGATCTCCGCTTTCAGGGCAGTATAGGCGTGGCTGTATTTGCTGGAAGACCGGATCGGCTAAGTCAGCGTTTTCTTCATTGAATAACTGCTTCATTACTGGCATTGATACTCGAATAGGGATAGTTCTCTTACCTGTCTTTCCTTCGAGTGTTACATGCATCTCTTTTTCTTTGAACTTGAGGTCTTTCCACTTTATCGGGTCTGGATGTTGCTGATGGTCGGGTGTTTTACCCAGTTCTCCGATGCGGCTCCCTGTAGCCCATCCGAACAGTATGAGAGCACGATCCCTCAAGTTGTTTGCCTGTTCTACCACCTTTTGGATGTGTTCTGGTGTGGGTCGAGTGTCGAGATCTATGTCATGGTCGATACTGGTACTTATCTCCAAGTCTTCTATTAGCTCAGTACCATCAATTTTCTCGTTGAATCCTCTTCCATTTTTATCTATGAAAGTGTTGTAAAATACGCTGATAGTTTTCCAGAACTTTCTCTTGGAATAGTCGCTGTAAGGCTCGCCATTTCTCTTTGTAATATTATCTGTGTTGAAAGCTGCTACTATATTTTCTAAATCCCGTCTATCAGCCCTGTCTAACTTGAAGTCTATATATTCGGCTAATGAGTTAAAACGCGAAGCATAATCCTTCAAGGTAGATTCCCCCGTTCCCCGTGTTTGCATGGTTCGGAAGAATTCATCTAGGACTTCCTTGTTGTGCTTGGATAGTTCAGGGTTTGAGTGAAGCTTTTGGTTAGTCTGCTTTACAGCTTGGAAAGGCATTTTTTCGGCTTCTCGTGTTTGTGTTTCCATAAACAGGTTTAGTCGAGAAGCCTCTCTTAAACAGTTTGGTGAAAAACTGTACTCGGGGGTGGGTTTGGACTCTCCGGGATTTGAACCCGGGGCCTCGTCCATGCCAAGGACGCGTTCT
>JBDGSH010000081.1:0-6873 GCA_042217665.1 Candidatus Nanohaloarchaea archaeon | reverse complement strand
TTACTCCATTTACATGAGTGTCCCGTTCCAAGATCGATGGATGGCGATGTATTAGATCATATATTCAAGGAGACAGATAATGTGGAATATACCAATGGTTATGATAACAGAGATTCAGAGGAACGTAAATGGACTAATTCAGAACAAGAGGAGTTAGAGAATCAACTCAAAGACATGGGGTATCTAGAATAAAAGATGGGGGAGGATAACTCAAACATTTTAACCCTTGCAAAGCAGGGGGGAATAACCTTTTTTGGGAATATCTTAGGTAAAATTCTTGGATTTTTATTTATTATGTCAGTTACCCGTATTGTTTCACCCTCTGTTTATGGTGTGTTTACTCTCGGTCTTGCTATTATATCCTTTACACAAGGAATCTTTAGCTTGAATTTATACCGATCTATTGATTATTTTGTACCAAAATATTTAAAAAAGGGTGCTTATACTAAAGCAAATTCTACTTTGATGACGGTTTTTAGTATTGGATTACTAAGCTCTCTTATCGGATATACTGTTCTAGTGGGTGGATCAGGATTTCTTTCTAAGATATTTGAAGAGCCAAGGCTTAAAACTGTACTACCATTGTTTGGTATTGCGGTTCCATTAACAGTAGCAAATCAAACCTTAGTATCCTCATACAATAGTATTAAGATGCTTAAATTCCGTGTATATACAAAGAATATAATACAACCATTGGCAAAACTGCTATTTGCGGTTGTTTTAGTACTACTTGGATTAGATATTTGGGGGATTGTGTCAGCACACTTATTCGCACTATTACTATCGATACTATCCGGTGTTTATCTCCTAAGAAAATCTCAGGATTGGATCGGTGAGATTAAATTAGACTTAGAGAATATATCTGAACTATTCTCGTACTCCATTCCACTCATGTTTGCTGGAATAATATATGCAACTGTTGGACAAATCGATTATTTTGTCATAGGATACTTTATGGAGTCTTCTGATGTTGGAATATATAAGGTTGGATACTCTCTTGCAGTCAACTTACTGATAGTGCTTTCAGCTATAACTCCTGTCTTCAAGCCTATGGTTGCAGAATTCTCCGATAATAGGGATGAACTGAAATCTCAGTATCAGCTTGCTACTAGATGGGTTGCCATGGCAACAATACCTATATCTATAACATTTATCTCAGCACCTGAAACTTATCTCTCGCTGTTCTTCACTTCTGAGTATGCCGCGGCAGGTACGGCTCTCGCAGTCCTTTCGGTGGGATATATGCTTAATGCTTCATTTGGACCTGAAGGAATGATGCTTGAGGGTCTAGGATACACTCGCCTTACATTGCTTAATACAGTTTCTCTGATTACCATAAATGCGGTTCTTGACTTTATACTAGTTCCTCAACTAGGGATTACAGGAGCCGCTATCGGAACTGCAACTGCCTTAAGCACCGCAGGACTTCTAGGAGTCCTCGAAATATACCACCTCAAGACCCTCCATCCTTACAGCTGGAGTCTGGGTAAAGCTTGGATCGCGGGTATTCCGACGTTAGGACTCGGTATCTACATCTCTGATGCTGTCGACACGCGACTCCTCCTCGGAGTGACTTTACCGGTTACAGTCGTATTTGTCTACACAGGATTACTGATTCTCCTGCGCGGCTTTACTGAGGCGGATAGACGGGTTGCGGAGAAAGTAGACGATAAGCTCGGTATCTCGGTCTTCGAGAGGATCGTGTCTATAGGGGAATCTTGAAGTTTGATGAGTGGTATACCTACCTTAACCAACCAAGAATGAGTTCTGAGAGCCAAGTTAAGGATGTTCTAGGGGAAAATAAGGAGGACTGGCCTGAGGTCGCTATTATCGTTCTCAACTGGAATAACTACGAGGATACTGCGGAATGCTTAGAGTCTCTGGAGGATGTTGAGTATCCGAACTATGAGGTTATTGTAGTTGATAACGGATCTACTGACGGTTCTGGTGAGAAGCTAAAGGAGGAGTTTGGGTGGTGTGAATTTATATTTAATGAGGAGAATTTAGGCTTTGCTGCAGGGAATAATGTTGGTGTTAAAAAAGCATTGTCAAAAGAGGCGAACCACGTTTTATTACTCAATAACGATATAATTGTCGATGATAACTTTCTATCCCCGCTGGTCAAAAGTGCAGAAAAGCAAGAAACAATCTCTGCAATAAGTGGTCTTATTTATAACCCACATGGCAATCTCTGGTATTGTGGGGGAGAAGTCATATCTCATCTGGCAAAAGCGAAAAAATCTGATTGTGAGACAATAAAGAATACTGAATACCGGACAGAATATGTTACTGGAGCTATGGTTTTAATCCCCAAGGATACCTTACTCGAAGTTGGGCTATTAAATGAGAGTTATTTTTTTGGAATGGAAGATGTAGAGATATCGTATAAAATAATAAGCATGGGGGGAGACATAATAATAAATCCAAAATCTACTGTTGTACATAAAGTTAGTGCCACTTCGGGAATACAAAATCAATTTAGTTATTATAATGCTACTAAAAATAGATTACATTTTGCCAAGACTATATTGCCTCTATATGAAAAACTCCTTTTTTACCCTTTCTTTTTGATTACTAGGTCATTTAGGTTTATACAATGGTCATATAAATTCAGAATTGATTTGATACTGTCTGTATTACTTGGGATAGTTGACCATATCAGGCAAAGAGATAAACTTCCCGAAGATTTCCCTGGATCTCTTAAATGATGAATGAAATAATCCTTCGTAAAGGAGATTTGTATTCTTTACTACTGATTGTATTGGGAATTATACCTATAAGTGGTAGTATAATTGCATTAGGTTTTAAAATCTCATTATTTCGCGGGATTTTTTCTTTATTATTTCTATCACTGGCATTAGTTTTCTTTCTGATTTCATATAGCTTATATGGTGACTATTTTTCTCCTATAGGGCTAATGGGGGGTTCTTGGATGGTGAGTATTTCATTATCTACGCTCAAACTAAGTCCGGCTTTCCAGACTACATGGGAGTTGGACACATGGATAGCTCTATTTATTAGCTTGATCTCCTTCTTACTTGGATGTTATATTGTCCATTCCAATCTTGGATTTTCTTCCAAGAATGAAATCAATGATGAATATTACTTCCCTAGGTTGGTATTTCTAATTTTTATAATATCCTTCACGTCTTTTCTAGTAATATTAGCGTTTATGATTTTAGAAGCGAAAATAACCTCTCATCAGCAGTTCTCTATTGCGTGGTATAAACAATTACAACGTCAATTTTGGATATTTGGTGTAGGATATCTCTATTACCTAAACTTCATAATTCCAACCTTTGTTATTGGATATACATATAAATACCGGGCCAATTACAAATTATTTGTGCTTGCAATATTGTCTATTATCACATGGCCATTCAATATATTGGCTCTTTCACACCTTATCTTACCAATATTTTCTATATTTATACTGTTAAATAGCATAAATAACCATTCATTTACTTTAAAAAAGCTCTATGGTTTGATTGTTGTTTTAGTATTTATATTTGTAATTGGGGATCTGGTCTACGGGACTCGTGTTGAATCATTTATATCAACAAATAAAGTGAAATTCCCCGAGGAGCTTTCATTTCTAGCGATGCCATATTTGTATGCATCTACAGCATTTGATAATATTCAGGTAATATTGGATTCTGATATTGACTACAGGTGGGGGACAATATCATTTGAACCTATTTTGAAATTCACACTAATTCAAGATTTATTGGATGTGGATCCTAACCCTCCTAATTTAATGTATGGAAGTAGATTTAATGCCAGTTCTTATCTCAGCTCGGCATTTTATGACTTTGGCTGGTTTGGCGTATTGATTATGCCTTTTATATATGGTAGTATCTCTATGTACCTTTACAAACTTAACCGAGACTGGGGATCTATACCAACGATGGTATCATATTCAATTATAGCGTTCCCAGTTACATTTGCTTTCTTCGGTAATTTCTTCAATTCTGTTTATATTTGGGTATTTATATTTCTTTGTTTGATATTACACCTCAGATATGATAGGTCTTATATCTCTACCTAGTTCTCCATTATTTCATTAATGGCAGTATATAAATCATCAGCTACTTGACTCGGGTTATTTTGTTCAATAACTTTCTTCTTCGCATTTTTGCCAAGAGTTCTTCTTATTTCTTGGTTATTGGATATGGTATCTAAACACTTCTTGATTTCAATAGGTATAGGATCTACTAAGAAACCTGTTTCTCCATGATTAATCTGCTCTGACATACCATATCTATCATTTGTTATTACTGGAAGTTCTGCTACTTGTGCTTCCAGAATCACATTTGGATATCCGTCAAGAAATGAAATATATAGGAATATATCTGCTTTATCGTATAATGTGGCTATATTATTTATATGGCCTGGTGTGAATATTCTTTTCCTTATTTCTTTGTCAGTAATGTCTTTATTTATTTTAGAAATCATTTTTTCATAATACATACCCTCTCCAGCTATTATATAAATGGCATTATTATATTGTTTGAGGAACTTCTTTATAGAGGGTAATATGGTACATATCCCTTTAAATTTACCATAGAATTCTAGGTTTGTCACAGTTAAAATCGTTATATCATATTTGTCCACTGGGATATTTCTAAATTCATAATTTGGATCCATACGCGATAAGAAACTATCACTGTCTATTGACGAATTTACAACAATTACTTGTCTAGGGGATATATTGCGTTTTTCAATAACTATATCTTTCAGATCTTCTGATACTACAATATACCCTTTTGATTGGCGGAACGATATTTTATTTAGAGTTTTAAGACATTGATATTTTATATATTGGGGGATATTTCTTCGACTTTTATGCTCTTGTATCTTCTGGTTGTGTGCCTCCCAGGGGTCTCCACCTAGACGGATTATGATGGGTATTTGATAATAGATAGAAACTATGGCTGCGATAAAACATATTATCCCATCCCTATTTGCTAATAATATGTCGGGACGTCTTTTATTTATCTTATCCTTAACTAGTAGAATAAAATGTAGGTATCTCTTAACTATATTAAATGAAGTATCCACTTGGACTGTATCCGAATTTTCTATTTCTTGCAGAGGTTTAGCAACCTTACTAGATCTAGATTCGGTTAAGGCAAGTATTCTCATGATACTAAATTATTGTATAGGTTTTGATACTCTTGTTGCTTCTTTTTTATATTGAACTTATCAATGTTATTCGTATATTTCTTAGACATACGTTTATATATTTTTGGTTGACATAGCTGTTCTAATGCCGTGCTTATCTTATTTATCTCACCTGGCTCAATCAAATATCCTGTTTTTCCATCGTTCACTTGCTCTGGAATGCCTGCTATATTAGTAGAAACAACAGGAAGACCAGATGCAAGAGCCTCAGTAATAACTCGCGGTGTTCCTTCTCTATATGAAGGTAACACTAGTATATCTGATGCAGACATTATCTGGGGTATATCCTCGCGGTAACCGAGTAATTCAACATACTTTATGTTTCTGTCTTCTATCTCCTCAAGTAGTCTTTCCGATAACTCACCGTCGCCTACGATACAGAGTTCAACACGATGATCAACATCGAGTCTTTGAAAGGCGTCCAAGAGATCGAAAAGACCCTTTCCCTCCTCAAGTCTTCCGACAAAGAGTAAAACAGTACTGTCCTCAGAAACGGGAAGATCAGCAGGTTCTACATCTTTGAACTTTTCCAAGTCAACACCATGGTAGATCAGTTCATACTGTTCCTCTGTTCCTATTCCTCTTTCGAGATAGGTTTCTCGTATTATTTTGGATTTGACTACTATCCTCGTTGTAACTTTTGCAGTTAACTTTTCGAGACGGAGTATTACCCAGTTTAACACAGAATTCCTATCCTCGGCAATAGGATCACCGTGAACCTCGTGTATTATAACCGGTGTGCGGGCTAACCATCCCCCTATACGTCCTATGATGCCTGCTTCTGTACTGTGTGTGTGTAAAACATCTATATCCTCCCTACGTAGGTAGACCGCAACAGTAAAAACAGCTATCACAGCAGTAATCGGATTGTAATGGCGTATCCAGCGAAAACAGACAGTATCTATGCCCTTATCTTCTATTTCCTCCACGTAGTCTTCATTATATTCTGATCCAAACCCGAGACGCAAATCATAACCCTGATCCGCTTCTTTGAGTGCATCAAGTGTATTTTCAGTCGTCTTTTCTGCGCCCCCGTTTAAAAAGCGTGTAATAAGATGTAGTACTCGTGTTTCGTCTGTCACTGGGAGAAGTATAGTCGTAGAGATTAACAAATGTAGTGGTTATATATCGACAGTCGGCTTTCTACGTACGACTGTATAGCCATCTCTCTCCTCTCGGCGAGGCAGACTGTCGTCGTCTGTTAATCTTTGATCCCCAGGCTCATCAATCGAAGATTGATGAATATCCGAGACAGTAAGAACGGTCACGTCGTGTCCCATCCCCGCCTGGTCACGGCTCATAGCGTGGACATGGTACGTCCCGCCCCCGGGCACCTCGGGATACAGATTCTGTGCGACTCGGAGTATTTTCATCTATCTATATCAAACCCCAGTTTCGAGAGACTTTCAAGTTGTGATTAGTCTCAAGAGACGAGATCGTCGATGTAGTCGAAAGCATATACGAACTCGACTTGGTCGCCGTATCCGTACTTTTCAAACATGACGAGAATCTCAACCCAACCTTCCTCGATAGCTTTGTCCACGGGTAGGTCACTTCCTTCGTACTCCTCGACGCGAGAGTTATGGTCACCCCCGAGTTCTTCATAGACCTGCTTGGGTAGTCGAAAACTGATGCCTCGTTGACGTGCGTCCTTTCTGAGGGCTTTGAACTTCTCGTTGTCGAGGCTAC
>JBDGSH010000080.1:0-5894 GCA_042217665.1 Candidatus Nanohaloarchaea archaeon | reverse complement strand
AGGCAAACGCAGGAAGTCATCTCGGAGTTTTCTGACGAGAGCGACATACCTGTCCAGAATTTCTACAACCAGGGCAAGACCATCCAGGGGACAGCCCGGAACAGGATAATAGAGAAAGCTGAAGGAGACGTGATCTGTTTCCTGGATGACGATACCGTTTGTTCAGACGACTGGCTTGAAGCTATAGAAGAAACATATCAGGAGAACCCGGAAGCGGCGGGTGTAGGAGGCCCGGCGCTTGACGTGAACGAGGACCTCGAACTCCTGCACGATATCGAGAGAAACGAGGAAAGCCAGTGTACTATAAGCCGTTACGGCGAGATAGCGGACCGCTCCGACGTCTGGGTGCCGCCCGAAACGGTGGAAGTCGATATCTTCCGCGGCGCGAACATGTCATTCCGGAAAGACCTCCTGGAGAAGATAGGAGGATTCGATCCCGGGTACGGCGGCAACGGCTACCGCGAGGAGACGGACGTGATGGTCAGGGTCAGCAGAGAAGGCGGCAAGCTTCTCTACAACCCTGACGCAAAGGTCTACCACATCCAGGCAGACTCCGGCGGCGCCCGCATGTACGGTAAAGAGCTGTACTACTGGAAAGGCCGGAACCATATCCGGTTCCTGAAAAAGAACGCTCAAGGATCCTACCTGATTTCTCTCCTGATGACTCTCTTTTCCCCGGGGGGATACTTGCCCCCACTCTGGAAGATTCCTCTACTGTTCCTGAATGGTAACAGAGAGATAACATGGTTGCTCAGAGGTTATCTTGACGGCTACATGAATGGTGTGAAAACTTAAACTTTCCATTCTCAAATCCTTACTATGGAGCAGAAACCAAATATAGTTCTGATAGTGATGGATGCTGCGAGAGCCAAGAACTTTTCCTGCTACGGATATCCTGAAGAAACCTCTCCGTTCATCGACAGCCTCGCAAAAGAGGGGATAAAGTTCGAGAACTGCTTCGCCAACGCCCCCTGGACTCTTCCATCTCACTGGTCGATGTTCACAGGCAAGCTACCGAACGAACACGGAAAGACGGATCGGGAGAAGAGAGGTCCGATAGATGTAGAGACGATGCCGGAAAAACTTTCCGATAACGGATACACAACTGTGGCGATCTCCAACAACGGCTACGTTTCGTCCCTGTACGGCTTCAAGGATGTTTTCGATATATTCGAGTTCAACGCTCAGGGGTTGGAGGAGAGTCAGGAGATGCTCTTCGAGGACGAGAAGCTATTCAATGAGCTTATCGAGGGCGAAAAGGAGGACCGCTGGGAGAGCCAGAAACACAAGTACACATACTTCTTGAAGAACTTCCTAAAGAGACCTCATCCGAAAACCATCGCAAACACGTTATACTTCCTGCTTAACAAGAAAGTCTTCGGCACCGAGGACAGCTGGGGTGACGACGGCGCGGAGTACACCAACTCCTACATCAAGAAGAACGAGCCTGGGTGGGAAGAACCCTACTTTCTCTTCATCAACTATGCAGAGACGCACACCAAGTATATGCCTCCGAAGAAGTACGCGGAGAAGTATCTAAGGAATGTTTCACTGGAAGAGGCACATGATTACGCCGACAGGAGCTCAACGGATTACCTTGTAGAGGGAGGCGACGAGAAGGCGGCCGAAGTTCTGGAAAGCCTGTACAACGGCGAGATAAACTTCATCGACACCAAGATAGAAGAACTACACGACACGGTTACAGGAGATAGAGATACGGTTTTCATAGTTCTATCCGACCACGGCGACTACATAGGCGAGCACGGTCTCTGGGGGCACCAGGCCCGTCTGAGGAAGGACATACTCCATGTGCCCGCGGTCATCTCCGGCCTCGGCTCGGACAGTATCGAGTCGCCGTTCCCGCTCCGCAAAATAAACGATGTAGTGCTCCAGGCAGCACAGGGTAAAGAACCAGAACTCGAGGAACTGGCGGCAGAAAACGTCTTCACGGAGTACTACGGCATCCAGTCCAACAACTTCAGCGCCCGCGACAAGGATCTTCCAGAGGAATACTTCAGAGTCCAGTACTCTGTAAGTAACCAAGATAAAATGTTTGTACTCGACTCGGAAGGTAAAGCCGGAGTATATCCAAGAGAAGAAAGTTTTGATTCCGCAGAGAGTTTAATTAAAGACAGAATAGGAGTTCCCCGAAATCAGGTTGAAAATCTGGAGGAAATCGAGTTCTAGTCTGGCTTGAGCAATAGATGATTGCCTAAACCTTCTGAATTTTGTGAGAAATTTTTCTTGATCTCATAACCTTTCCCGTGGAGGTAATCTAAAACCTCCTGCTTGCTGGTGCCGAAAAGCTGTAGTAATTCCTCTTTGTGCAATTCCAGCAAGATTTCAGGCTGATTGTCATCCAACATCTCATGCATACCTTTCAAGACCTGGAATTCGGCGCCCTCAACGTCGATTTTAACCACATCTGCTTCCGAGACAACCCGCTTTAATTCCACCGTTTCTACCTCTATCACTCTTTCAGAGGTATCTCTTTCCTCCAGACTGTTCATACCTCCTGTGTTCTTAGAAAGGTGGAATTCAGTTTTCCCAGTTTCATCGCTACAGGCCTTCTCAAATATTTCAATACCTCTGTCATAGAAGAAGTTGTTAAGTGTTAGAAAAGCGGTGTTTGAGGGCCTCGGTTCGAAGGCAACAATATCTGCGGAGGTGTTCTCGGCTACAAAGCATGAGAAAAGACCGAAACTGGCGCCGACGTCTACGAATGTTTCTCCCTCTCTAAGTCTGTCTTTAAGGTATGAGAGCTGCTCAAGTTCAGGGATTTCTTTATCCAGATAGAGGTTATAGGCTTGGTCTGTAGTTAGAGGGGCGAAAATCTTGGTCCCGTCAAGCAGCTCTATCTGCGCTATTTTCTGGCTTTTTATCTTTTTCTCGATTATCCTCTTGAGGAAGGTAGCACCTCTCAAACTTTTTGTATGTGGATATACGTGCTCGTATACTTTGGCTATTAGTCTGCTAAGTTTCAATGGAGATCCCTAAGTGAACTGTATTCGGGATGCTTAAAATCTTTCAGAGTCATCCTTCTACATGGGATATTCAAAAAAACTGCTTGAGATCTCTCCAAATCATCCTGTAGAGACCGAGGGAGGGGTCGAAAGGGTAGTTCTTGAGATAATAAAGAACCTTTCCGATGAATTTTCTACAGACGTCCTGTGCACGGGCAGCGGAAGCAGGGATATAGATGGAGGAAGGGTATACTCTATCTCCACACCCAGTTACATGAAGCAGCTATTTTTCAACATCCTGCAGGTAGCATTTTTGCTAAGAAACAGGAAAAGATACGACACAATCCATGTTCACGGATCGAACGGGGCCGCTGCGATACTGCTCAGTTACACAGGCCTCATAGATGCAAAAACAGTTCTGACCCTTCACGGCCTCACAGTAGCCAGCGGCATCGATACCAAGGAACACTACGTTTCGCATCTCCTGCAGAAAACCAGTATCCGCTACGCGGACAAAACTGTATCGGTATCTAAAGGTGTAAAGCAAGAGGTAGAAAGCCACTACGGGTTCGAGGATATAGACGTGATTTACAACGGTGTCGATACGGAGAACTTCCGGCCGATAGACCAAGAAGAGGCAAGAAAGAAGCTTGATTTACCCCTGGAAAAGGACATAGTCCTTTGGGTCGGCCTGGAGAAAAGGAGGAAAAACTTCGATCTGGTGCTGGACGTGGTCAGGGAACTTGATAACGCGATACTTGTTTCCACGGTAGTGGAAGATGATTCTGAACTCTACCATCGCGTAGGAAAGCTCAAGTACGAAGAGATGAACTACCTGTACAACTCGGCCGACGTATTCCTCTTCCCTTCGAAATACGAGGCCGCGTCACTCGTAATACTGGAAGCCATGGCCGCCGGAACACCGATAGTCTGCTCAAAAGCATCCAAGCCAGAACTAATCGAAAACGGAGAGAACGGCTTTATAGTCGGTTCATGGGGGGCAGAGGAATATTCGGAACAGGTAAGAAAACTTCTAAATAGTGAAGACGAGTCTGCTGATTTAACCAGAAATGCCCGTCGGAAGGCCCAAGATTATGGTTGGAATAACCAAATTAGGAAGTATGAGAAATTGATGCAAAATATTTAGCTCTCGTTATTCTATCCAAGTTATTAATGGAACCTCGAAAAGCTTCTCATGGAACTCTGGGAGTTTGCTTCCCCCGTGAAGGAAACCCCCCCCTTCGCCGAATAGCTCTCCATGATCTGAAGTGGCGATGACTCTTGTTCCCGGAGGTATAAACTTTCTTAGATTTTCTATGGACGCTATTAAGGTTTCCGCGGCTAATTTCTGGTGGTAAATCAACTGTTCCTTAGTAATTTCTCCCTCCTCAAACGCAGGTTTGAGCTCCTCAAATTCTGGACTAATTGTAGGGAATCTGAAATGAGTCTCGTCAAAATTGATTAACCCAAAGAAATTTTTATTCTGGTATTTGGATAAAAACTGCTCCGCTCTCCTTTCTATTTCCTCGTGACTTGCTCCGGTAACCGAGTAGTAGTCCTGGAAGAAACGTTGGATATCGCTATCTACAAAGGGACTATTAGATAGTGGGCCAGCTGAAACAACTGCGAAAGAAGCATTATGCACTAAAGGCATAGGATAGACTGCATGAGGGTACTTATTCTCAAGTTTTTCGTAGACCTCCCCGCCTATATGGAATCTCCCTCTAATTAAAGAGACATGACTTGGCGCAGTCCAGGTTGCGTGAGTATACTTTTTCTTTAATTCTGCGGGGAATTCGTTTTGATATGCTTTTTTGAATGAGTCATATCGGCATGCATCCAGAACGAAAATTAATACAGGCCGCTTTATTTCAGCTTCCTTTTTTCCCTTGAAATTAAGGTATCTCCTTCTAAGAAAATTTGGAATTAATTTGGTGACATTCACTGGTATGCTATAATCATTTCCACACAAATAACTTTTATTCCTGCTGGTATAATTGGAAGTTAAATGGATAAAATTTCTGAGCTTTGGGCTAAAAGTATAGAGACTCTCAGGGAGGAAGGTATTGTTTCTCTAATTAGGAAGATTTTCAACTACTTCATCATTTTTCCATATAGGCGTTGGAGGGAGCATCTGAAGTTTCTGCTATGGGAGAAAGCTGGTTTACTGAGTTTGGAAATGTTGTATCCTCAAGACTACTTTGAAAGTATGACTGGTGACGAGCAGATGGAGGAGGCAAATCAATTCTCAGCTATTTTTGATGAGCTTTATCATCCTGAAAGTATAATTGATTTCGGTTGTGGAACTGGAAGGTTTCTGAAGTATTACTATGATAGAGATAGAGAAATACTGGGGCTTGAGAAAGCCTTGACTGCTTTTGAAGAGGCAGTTGTACCCCGTGATAATCTGAAGGAGCACGATCTTAGGAAACCTTATAGAGCTGAAAAGAATTTTGATCTTGGGATTTGTATCGAGGTTATTGAACACCTACCTGAGAGTAGTGAGGAGGCTCTTTTGGATACATTAACAACTAATGTAGATGTTCTGGTTCTGACTGCCGCTACACCAGGTCAAGGAGGAAAACACCATGTAAATGAGAAACCGCACGAATATTGGATAAAGAAAGTTGAGAAGAGAGGCTTCAGTTTTATGTCAGAGAAGACGGAAAAAGTAAAGCAACAACTTGATGTAGAGAATATGACTTATCTTGAAGAAAATCTAATGGTTTTTGAGAAGCAAGACAAAAGGCTATCAGGAAGCTGAAGCTCTAAAAGCTTTCAAGCTATTCTTGTGCATGGTGTTGGAGGGCAAAAATATCGTCTTGGTCGTGGCGGACACACTTTCCGCGTTCCATTTGCCTTTCCACGGCCATGATAGGGAGACGGCGCCGTTCCTGTCGGGCCTGGCGGAGGAGTACACGTACGTGGAGT
>JBDGSH010000008.1:1491-10292 GCA_042217665.1 Candidatus Nanohaloarchaea archaeon | reverse complement strand
AGCGTTCTTCGTCTTCGTAGACCGGGAAGAAGGAGGCCTACAAAACGTAGAAGACGAGACAGGTGTGGAAACCTACTGCCTCTACGACAAACACGATGTAATGGGGTAAAGAGCTGTGAGCATAACGGAAAGAGTTCAAAGAGCCCGAGAAAGCATCGACACAGCGCTTTCAAGGAGGTACGCAACGGTAGAGTCTCAACAGTTCGTCAAGACGGACAAGGTTCCAGGAGACATCGCTGAAACATTAGAAGACCTGGAAGACGTTAGACTCGAGCTAATGGAACACGGCGAAGTCAGGAGAGGTCTGACAGGAGAAAGAGCGGTCGAAGAGCTCAACGCTTATATCGAAGACTTAATGGAAGAGGAAGGCTCCAGCGAAGTCAATATGAACTACCAGCACTACGAAGGAAAGGTCTCAGGCTACAGCTTCCAGATAGGAACGTTCAGCGACAGCCGCTCCGCAGAGATCAGATGGAGTTTCTCCCAGCCCAGAGAGAATGCAGCTGCTCCAACGTCCGCATCAACCTAGTTCTACCGGAACAACCGGAAAGACGCGCCCCGGAAGCCGTATTTAAGATTTCTGCCCAACCCAGAACTCCGGGGAGGGAGAAATGAAGGCTGCAGAACGCAAAAGAAAGAAGATTCTGAAAACAGCGCCGACACCTGTAAAAGGCATAAACCTGGTGCAGAAAACCAGCGAAATACCTGTACTACAGGCCTTAACCGCCAGAGAAGTCGAAGCAGGAAGAAAAGCTATCTGGGTCGACGTAGGAAACCGTTCCTCCACATACAAGCTCGCGGCACACAGTCGGGAAGCAATGAACAACGTAAAAATAACAAGAGCGTTCACAGCCTTCCAGCACCACCAAGCAGTAAACAGCCTGAAACAGTTCATCGACCAGGAAAAAGTTCTAGTGCTCTCCAACTTCCCGGAAATCTACACAGAGAGACAGAAAGCGAGCGGAGAGAAAAAAGAGCTGTTCCACGAAGCCTGGAAAACAGTAAAACAGCTGCAGAAAGACAGAAACCTGAAAGTACTGGTCACAGCGCCTGGAAAAACAGAAGGAGCATTCAAGATCCGATACGACGCGGACAAACAGATAAAAGCAGAGAAAAACAGCCAAGGCTGGAAATACAGCTCCGAAAACTTTAAAACCTCGACATACCGCAGCGGGAAAACGGTACAGACCACGATACCTTACTGGAGCCGCAGAGAGGTGGAAAAATGGGTCGAACCAACGCAACCTACCGCAACCACCTAGACAGCCTCATACAAAGCTTCAAACCATTCAAAAAAGCTCTGAGACAGCAGAACAAGAAGCACCTCGACAAGCTATGGGAGAAAGCTCACCGATACGCCTCCGCAGCAGCCTACATGAACTCATCGTCGCCAGGACTTCCCGCAACAGTTTCAATACTTCTAGGACTCCAGAAACAGGTCTCAGAGCTGGAAAAACGCGTAGAAAAACTGGAACAAAGCTAGAATGTTCAAAGTCGACTTCATCGACGGCAAAGCCATAAAATGGCGGAAAAGAAACGGAGAAACAGTTAAAGAAGAAGCGGAAGGCTACAAGCCGCGTTTCTACATAAACAGCGACCGCTCCAAGCTCTTCAAGACACGGCCCTGGATCTCCCGGCAGCGCCACGTAAAAGCAACCAGCTTCGAAAGCTGGAAACCAACGCTGTCAAAAAAGAAGCAACAAGTTCTTAGAGTCGACGTCTCCTCCGAAGAAAAACTTCTGGACGTGGTCAACACGTTGAAAAACAACTTTGACCGGTCAAGCTTCCGTTTCTACAACGTAGGGTTCTCAAGACAGTTCAGATTCTGCATACAGGAAAATATAGAGCCGACGCCGGACGAAAAGCTGGAAAAAATAGATTTAAAGCTTCACAGAAAACACCTGGCGGACAGAGACCTTTCAAAACTTTTTATCAACGGTGAAAAAGCAGGAAAAACACGTAGAGAAGCGTTGGAAGCTCTGAAGCAGCGTTTCAGTCAGGATGATCCTGACATCGTTCTCGTGAACCGGGGTCAGCTGCTGAAGCTTCTCAGCCAGGAGTTAAGCGCTGAAAACTTCTATCTCGGCCGCATAGACAGATTCCAACAGCTGGCGGGCGAAAACACGGTTTCAAGCTACGGCAAAACCGTTCACTCAAACGCCCGGTACAACCTACCAGGCAGAATCACTATAGACAGGTCTAACTCCTTCCTTCTGGGCGAAGCAACGCTTGAAGGTCTCTGGGACCTGGTAGAACGATCATACAGGCCGCTTCAAGAACTTGCGTGGGGCTCGATAGGCCGCGTACTCACATCTATAGAGGTGAAAAAAGCTTACCTGAAGCAGAACACGCTGACACCGTGGAAGAACTGGACGCCTGAAGAACCCAAGAAAGCCTCAAAGATGCATAAAGCGGATCGAGGCGGCTTCATCTTCAATCCGGAGCCAGGAGTCCACAGAAACGTCTACGAAGCCGACTTTGCATCGCTCTTCCCCAATATAATGGTCAAGAAAAACATTTCGCCGGAAACCGTTCGATGCAACTGCTGCGAAAACGATAGAGTGCCGGAACTGGACTACAGCATCTGCCAGAAACAACGAGGATTCATCTCAGAAGTTCTGAAGCCGCTGGTAGACGACAGACAGCAGATGAAGCAAGAAATAGGCGAGATAGAAGATGAAGAGGAAAAAAGGCGCGTCCAGGGCAGCATCGACGCAATTAAATGGCTGCTGGTATCATGCTTCGGATACATGGGGCACGCACACGCATCCTACGGCGCGATAAAGTGTCATCAGGCGATAAACGCGTACGACAGGCAGATAATGCTGGAAGCCAAAGAGATACTGGAACAAAACGGCTACAGCATCGTCCACGGCATAATAGACAGTCTATGGATACAGAAAAAACAGTCAGCGGAAGAATTCACGGAAGCATGCCGAAAAGTAACGGAAGAGATCGGAATAGAGCTGGAGCCCGAACACAGGTTTGAATGGGTAGCTTTCGTCCCACGCAGCTCTACAGACGCAGACATCGCTACACTCAACCGCTACTTCGGAAAGAAAAAAGAAGGCGGCTTCAAAACCGCAGGTATTGAACTGGAGCAGGATTCAAGCTGCAGCTTTGTAAAAAAAGCTCAGAGAAAGATGATCGAAGCCCTTGACAGAAAAATGGATGAGAAAGACGTGTTAAAGATTTTGAAACAGGAGATCAGAAAGCTGGAGTCGCTGAACGTTCCTGTAGAAGAGCTTGTGGTTGAGAAAACCGCTTCAAAGCCTCTGGAAAAATATCAGGTAGAGAACAGGAACGTGGCAGCGCTGAAAAGAGCGAAGATAAACGGTATAGAGATGAAACCGGGTCAGACCCTCCGGTACGTGGTGAAAGACGACAACGCAGCGCCCAGAGAAAGGGTTAGACTGGCGTTTGAAACGGAGGAAGAGTACGACACGGGTTTCTACCGCGACCGGTTGATCAAGGCGGCTGAATCGGTGCTCTCGCCGCTGGGAATGGATGAAAACGATATAAGAGGAGCTATTGACGGGAAAGAGGCGACGCTGAAAGCGTTCAGCTGAACTATAAAACACTGGCACAGAAAAAATCTCACATGGAGCCGGAAAAACTGGGGATACAGGACTACAAGGTTCTCGCCGCTGCAGCGTTTATACTGCTGTTCTGGATGCTGACACCGCTATACCTTCAGTCACGTTACGGGGTCTCCGCTGTAAAAACCTCGTTCGCTATAACAGTGTTATACTTCGTAGGGTTCAAGCTCTGGCAGCTGAAAAACTAGTTACCGGGAGGCTTCCGCCACAAGGATCTCTCGCTGGACATGGTAAGCTTCACGCCGAATCATGGTAAAGTAGCTGACAGCAGCGTAAAGAAACAGAATCAGAGTAGTTCCCAGGTAGGAGGCAACGGTTTTAAGCGCTTCAAGCCGGAAACCAAACGTCGCCGCGATCGAGGTCACGATAGAAGCGTAGAGAAGCAGCTTCAGCGATGTCTGAAAAAACTTCAGGTCGCGGTAATACTTTAACGCCTTCTCGTATTTCTTGAGCTGCTCCTCGTCGATATCTTCCTCTGTGATATAACGCTTCACGTCCAGGTTGGCCTTTCCAAGAGGCGTCAATTCGAAAATAATGTTCCGCAGCTTCACAGTTCAAAGTTATTAACACGCAGCTTTAACAGTTCACCATGTTCCCCGGCTCCAAAGTCCACGACCCGTTCAAACAGGAACAATGGCTCACCGAACCGGAAAACCTTCGCAGCGGAGCAAAGCTTATCGATCTCTGGAGCCACACATGCCACGGCTGCATAAAAGAGCTAAAACAGCTCAAAAAACTCAGAGAAAACTACAAAACAGAAATAATAGGAGTTCACACACCGGAACTACCGATCGAAAACAGGGAAACAGCTAAAAAAGCAGTGAAGCGCCACAGGATCGATTACCCGGTTGTCCACGACGAAGCTGCAGCGCTGAAAAACAAGTTCGGCGACCCCGCCGTCAAACAGGTCTTACTGAAAGAAGGGAAGGTAAAGAACGTTAGAAGAGGCCATGAACCGTTTAAACAGCTGGAGGAAAAGCTGGCAGAGGCTCTGGAACAGGAAAATCAAGAAACTGTGAGCGAGACACCGCAGCTCAAACACGTTTACTTCGGACACGAAAACCCGACGCCTGTCAACCGCAACAAAGTTTTCCAGGGCAGAAAAAGGTTGAAACCGCCGCAGCACCGGCTTCCCGAGGAACCTTACCTGGAAGGAGAATGGATCCAGAGAGAAGACCATCTGGAAGCGGGAGAGAACGCCAGGCTCTACATAAAGTTCGAAGGACCTGAGTTCGGAATCGTCGCCGAACCGGAAGGAGAGAAGAAAGCAGCGGTTATAGAAGACGGAGAGAAGAGGGACGACAAGCTGAAGTTTTCAAGACCCGGACTCCACACTTTAAATACTTCTGAACAGGTTTCGGAGCTTCTGCTTCAACCAGAGAAAGGCCTGAAGATCTACGGCATCAGCCACAGCCAGAGTTAAAACTTTTCACCGGCAGATTCCACACATGGTTCTCGAAGACAAAAAGACGGAGTACGCCGCCATCGCAGTCCTGTTCCTGATGACAGTAGCATCAATAGGCTACACAGCACACCTGAACCAGCAGGTAAACCAGTTAAAACAAGAACTACAGGAATCCAGAAACGTAGTACAGCTCAACAGTACAGGAAGACCGCTTACAGAAATCTACAACCAGGTAGAAAACTCTGTAGTCTCCGTAACAACCGAAGGAGCAGAATCCGCTCAGGGATCAGGCTTCGTATACAGTAAAAAAGGCTACATAGTCACAAACCAACACGTAATAGAAGGAGCAGAAGCCGTAGAAGTAACTTTCACCGGCGGCGAAACAGTTCCCGCAAAAATAGTTGGAACAGACAAGTACTCAGATCTAGCCGTGTTAAAAGTAAACAAAACCGGTTTAAAGCCGCTTCAGCTGGCGAACTACTCCGATATCCAGGTAGGTCAGAAAGCGGTCGCTGTAGGCAACCCGTTCGGCCTCAGAAGCACTATGACATCCGGAATAATCTCACAGAAAGGCAGGATGCTTCGTACAGAAGGCGGATTCTCAATACCCAACGTACTGCAGACTGACGCCGCAATAAACCCTGGAAACAGCGGTGGCCCGCTTCTAAACATGAAAGGAGAGGTAGTAGGAGTAAACACCGCGATAGAGACAAATACAGGTACTTTCACAGGCGTAGGGTTTGCAGTACCTGTAACAGCAGTCCAGAGAGTGGTTCCTGACATAATAAAGAAAGGAGACTACAAACATCCATGGATGGGAGTCTCAGGCTTCTCCGTAAACTCTGAGATAGCCAGAAAAATGAATCTAAGCAGGAGCTCCGGCTTCCTGGTTGTCAACGTGGTAACCGGCAGTCCTGCCGACAAAGCAGGAATTATAGCAGGAACAGAAGAAGGAACAGTCTCCGGCAGAAGTATGATGCTTGGAGGCGACGTAATAATAGCTATAAACGACCGGAAAATCAGAGACATCTCTGATATCATCCAGTACCTGGAGAGAAACACGGAAGTCGGCGAAAAAATAAACGTTACAGTTATCAGAGACGGTGAGAGGAAGAAGATTCCGCTCAAGCTTGGAGCGCGGCCAAACGATGCTAGCTAGGCTTGTAACGCAGTAAAGCAGCGATCCCGCCAAAGCTTTCCAGTCTCTCACCTGCTTCATGGTCTGTGTGAACAATAACAGTTTCTCCGCCCTGTCTCTCCACTTTCTTCGCCAGCTCAGGGTTCTCCCTGTTCTTCTCCGCGGTTATCAAAAGTTTCTCCACCGCGCCCTGCTCTACAAGTTCTTCAACAGGTTCGCCGTACGAAGCGTCGCCGTCTTCCCTTAACTCGTCGAAAAGCTGTTCTAGCGCCTCTGCCTCCTCCGCTATACGGGAGTCTTCCACCACTTTCTTCAGTGCGCCGCGTTTTATTGCTTCGTTTAATCCGGTCTCCCCCGTTACAGACGTGTCCTGTAGCTGTGTCTTCTCTTGGACCTCGTCGCTCAACAGGTTGTAAGCCTTTCTCTTGTAGTTTCCAGGACCTGCGAGAACTATATAGTCGACTTTTTGCTCCACACGCGACAGAACATTGTTTAACTCGTTGAAGAAGCTTTTTTCGTCTTTCTGATCTGCGTACATTTTTCCAGGAATGTTTTCCTCCACACCTGACAGCCTTTCGATACCTGTCTCCTGAACCATGTATAGATCGGCGCTTCCTTTCTCTATCAACGCGAAAACAACTTTGTAGGAGCGTTTCTCCTGCCATTCATCCAGTTTTTTCCAGTCGTCTTCTGTAAAATCTTTCCAGAGCTCAAAGCTCTGCTCAGGCTCCAGATTAAGCGTATGGTATCCGAGTTCGATGTCTTCCGCTCCTTCAACAATCTCTCCGGTAACTCTTAAACGGTTCTCCTGGAACTCTGTCTTTTCCACTCTTATTTTCAGTTTACACGTCTTCTTTTCACGCCCCTCCAGCTTGGTGCGCTGAGTCAACGCTTTAACCTTATCTCCTTTCTGTATAAAGTCTTTCAGGCGCCAGAGGTCGTCTTCGGTTTCGATCCTGATTTCTGTGTATCCTGAGGATCGGTCGGTTTTCTGAAGCTTCATACGTAGGGGATCGCTACCTAGAAATAAAAACCTGGGAGAGTACAGGTTATCTATGGAAGGTAAATTCCTGCCTATACTGGCTGTCGGACTCACAATCTTCGGCCTAATCTTCATAGCCAACTCCACAGATACAGACGGGCTTTTTACCGGCGGCTCAGACACCATGTCGATGACACTCTACGAGACATCGTTGGGAAAGGTAGGACAGACAAATTCAGACTTCAGAACCATTGATCTAGGCAGCTTCACGGCAGGGGAAACCAGAGGAATGATAGAAGCCTACTCAAAAGATAGAGCAGAGGTAACTTCAGGCTTGTTTGGCGGCAAAACAGTGAAATTCAGATACAACGGAACCCAGCCTTTTGAAGGCAACCTGACGTTTGAAGTGCTTGGGAGAAAGGGAGATGGGAAAGTATGGGTCAAGGTCAACGGTAAAAAAGTGTTTGAGAAAGCGTTGATCTCAACCGCCACTCCAACAGTGACCATTCCGCGCCAAAACCTTAATCCCGGCATGAACACTATCAGGATCGGCGCAAGCTCCGGACTGCTCTCAAGCGTTACCTATGCGCTGGAGGATATTCAGGCCGTGATAAACGACCGCAAGTTCCATAACTACGAGGACAGCTTCGTGATTTACAGCTACGAGCTTCAGGACTACGTTAAAAGCCCGCTCAGTTTCACTGTAACCAAGGCAATCAAGACCAAGCCGCTTAAAATCAGTATAAACGGGAACAAAGTATTCTCCGACAAGCTGGTGCGGGTTCAGAACAAGAAGGTGGAGGTGAACCCTTCAAACGCCGATCTGCATCCTGGAGCTAACAAGATAGAGTTCTCCACTGAAGGCTCCGCAGTATACCATATACAGGATGCCGAACTGACAATGCACTACATGGCAAACATAGATAGAAAGAACTTTTCCACAGTCTTTGAACTCAACCAGACACAGCTGGACTACGTCAAAAAAGACAGCACAGCAGAGAAACTTGTTTTCGACTACCAGAACCTGCTTCCCTCACCTCGGCCCGTATACATCAAGTTCAACAGCTTCAACAAAACGTTCATACCGGAGAACGCGGTCAACAGGATCTCGCTGGACGAAAAACACTTCAAAGAAGAAAACAGTTTGAATATTCAAAGCAACGGAACCTACAAAATCAGCCAGATAAGCATAAAATCCCAGAAGGAAAACTAGATGATCAAAAAACTGCTTAAATGGTTCATAATTCTCTGGCTAGCCGGAATGACCGGCGGAATCTTCCTAATAGTTTACTTCGGCTGGAAATGGCTGAAAATCTGGGCAATCTTCTACTTTAAGACGCTCTACCTCATCATAAGGCTGCCGATCTGGCTATTCATACAGCTACCGCTCCACTACGCCAAAGTCGGGACGGAAGGAGTCACACACTTCTTCCACAACGGGCTGAGAAACGTGGAGGCTCACAAAAAGCGTTACTTCTTACTTTTCTTAGGCATAGCTGTTCTAATGTTTGTGCTGTTTGGAGTAGATCTCAGCTTCGCGATAGTAAACATGATTCTGTCCTCACCGATCTTCCTGCTTCAGATGGTTGTTATACCGGGCATGGTAATGTTCTTCATCAGCAGCGTAGTTGTAAAAACCGGTCACGGCATCGCAAAAAAAGGAGCTGGCGCAGCAGC
>JBDGSH010000008.1:0-1391 GCA_042217665.1 Candidatus Nanohaloarchaea archaeon | reverse complement strand
TGATCGGCTACGTAACGACGTACGTTCCGATGGTGCTTGGACCGATTATAGCGCCGATACTATCCGGTATAGGTCTTGGACAGGCATACGCCGGCTGGCTAGGCGGCGATCTAGCGGATCAGTACGGACCCCAGGTAGAGTTTGAGATGCCGGCAGCTATGAAAACCACGTTCGCGAAGATCGGCTGCGCTTTGAAGGGACCTCAATGTTTGAGACAGTGGAGGTTGAACCATACTACGCGTCCAGGCTCTAACGCGGTAGGACAGAGCTATCGGTTGAAGATATCCAGTTTCACTGTAGGTAGCGGAACACCTCTGGACATCGCGTACAAGTCGAAAGAATTTGCTCTACCGGTCAACTTCCTGGTATCCAATACGCGTCACGGGCTCAAAGGTATACCTGCGCGAGACGTCAAGTACAGGCTTTCAGTCGTCGACTCGGGGAGAGGTATGGAGAATCCTTACTGCACCACAGGGTTCCAGACTCTCAGCACCACCATGGGCGATGGAAACATGATACTGCCGGGAACAGCCATTACTCCGCCGGTAAACAGCCAGAACGAACTGACACTAAAGGAATGCGAAATGCTTCAGCCAGGTGCGGGAGAGTACAGGAACGTAGTACTGGAGATCAAGTACAATTATTCTTCACAGGCAACGCTTTACGTCGACGCTATGTCCCGTAAACACATGAGAGATAAACAGATCCGACCGGACTTCAAAAAATCCAAGACAGCCGACACACCGGTAAAAACTTATCTTAACGTGAAACAGCCGGTTCAATGGTATAAAGACAGAGACACAGGGGAGAGAAAAGCAATACCGTTCGCTCTCAGGGTCGGCACCTCAACCGATGACGACGTAAGATACAGGGTTCATCCTAACGAGTTCGAGGTACTGGATTCTTCCCTAACAACGAATGCGGAAAACCTGGGATGCAGAGGGCTTCGCAGAGTCTCAGAGAACAAATACAAGCTAAGCGAAAACGCAACTAGAAGACTACGGAAGAGATACAATAAAGGCCAGTGGTTCAGCCAGTCAGTCTCACCTACCCCGGCCCGCTGCACATTCAAGCTCTCTGAACCCTATGATATTAGCCCGACAGGAGAAACACTGTCGATGTCGGTAGACGCCAACTACACGGTTATAATCGAAGACAGGGAGAAAAGCTTCAAAATCCAGAACACGCGTTGCACAAGAGCTAACTGCCCGATTCTGATACCTTTAGAATCCGGAGAACTCAACCTGATTACCAAAGCCAAACCCAACCAGTGGAGCAATGAAAGAAGAAGAGACAAATACGCAAAGAAAAAGCGGGCGATATGCAGCGGGGTAGACGCTTACGGCGACGGCTGCTCATACTACAAAAATTTAAAGTTTGGAGGCCCGATC